>NZ_JBHVFE010000387.1:0-8663 GCF_042801945.1 Kitasatospora sp. NPDC057542 | reverse complement strand
CGCCGACACCACCACCGGCAGCTAGCGCGCCGGATGCAACCGGAGCGCCGAGACCGGGCACCTGGCGGCGGCCTCGCGGGCCTGTTCCGCCGCCCGCCCGACGGGCTCGGCAGCGAGCACGACGACCTGCCCGGCCTCGTCCTGGTCGAACACCGACGGCGCGGTCACCGCGCACTGCCCCGACGACACGCACCGCGAGGTGTCCGCCATCACCCGCGCGGCGGGCTGCTCGCGCCGCTGCTCCCCGTTCACCACAGGACCGGCACCTCGCCGATGCCGCCCGCCAGCCGTTCGGAACGGTCGCGCAGGCTGCGCGCGTCCACCGCGAGCCGCAGGCCGGGGAAGCGCCGGAACAGCGCGGTCAGCGCGATCCGCATCTCGGTGCGTGCCAGCGCGTTGCCGATGCAGTAGTGGCCGCCGTGCCCGAAGGCGAGGTGCGCGTTGGGGGAACGCGACGGGTCGAAGGTGTCCGGCTCCTCGAACGCCCGCCCGTCCCGGTTCGCCGCGTTGATCGCCACCAGCACCGCCTCGCCCTGCGCGACCGCCGCCCCCGCGACGGTGACGTCCTCGCGGGCGTAGCGGGTCAGGCCCAGAGCGCCGGGCGCAGCCATCCGCAGGACCTCCTCCACCGTGGCGCGGGCCGACCCCTCGGGGTCGGCGGCGAAGCGGTCCCGCCGGCCGGTGTCGCTCAGCAGGAACAGGACCCCCAGGTCGATCCGGGTCGACGTCGTCTCGTGGCCCGCGAACAGCAGCCCCACCGCCAGGCGGGTCATCTCCTCCTCGGTGAACGAGGGGTCCTGCGCCTGCACGGCCAGGATGTCACTGATCACGTCCTGCCCCGGCTGCTCGCGCTTCTCCTCGGCGATGGCGGCCACGTACGCCTCGAACTCGGCCATGGCCGCGGCACCGTCGGCCCCGCCGTACAGCGCGGCGATCCGCTCCGACCAGCCGCGCAACAGATCCCGGTCCGCCACCGGAACGCCCAGCAACTCGCAGATCACCATCACCGGCAGCGGGAACGACAGGTGGTCGTGCAGGTTGACGGCGCGTTGCGGATCCCGAGAACGCTCCTCGTCCATCGCGTCCAGGCAGGATTCGGCGAGTTCCGCGATCCTCTCGCCCATCCGGCGCATCCGCGGCGCGCTGAACGCGGGCGCCAGCATCCGGCGCATCCGCGTGTGCTCGCGGTCCTCGTCCTCAGGGGTGACGGCGGGGCGTGTGTGCAGCGCCGAGGCCGAGATCCTCGGGGCGTCCTCGGTGTCGGGGCGCAGCCGGGAGAACCGGGGGTCGCTCAGGACCTCCCGGGCTTCCTCGTAACGGGTCACCAGCCAGGCCGGGTCGCCGGCGGGTGTCGTCACCCGCGTGATCGGGCCCTCCTCGCGCAGGCGCGCGAGCAGCGGCGCCAGGTCCAGGGCGTTGGGGCGCTCGAAGGGTAACTGCGGTGCGGGTGCGGTCATGGTCTCTCCTCACCGGCCGAAGGGCCACAAGAGCAGCGAACGCTTGGCGGAACCGCTCTCCCCTGCAGGTCCGGGCCAGGATAGGCGACATGGCGTTCCGGCCAGCAAGTGAGAGTCAGCTCTCTCTTAGTGGGAGAGTAACACTGTCGGCACGCACAGTCAGCCTCCCGGAAACTGCCGGGGCGCCGCCCGGCCGAACTCCGCCCGCGTCAGTGCCCCTTTCCGGTCCGGCTCCCCGGGGAGATCAACGGCGCCCGCTCCTACCGGCGGGCGAGCGTCGCCGCGACCGCGGTGCGGGCGGCTTCGCGGGGATCGGCGTCGGCGGACAGCCAGGCGAGGTGGCCGTCGGGGCGGACGAGGGCGGCGGTGACCCCGGACCAGGCGGGGCGGCGGCCGGCGGGAGGGGCGGTGTGGACGTCGAGGCCGGGCGTCACGTCGTGGGCCAGCGGCGCGAGCGGCGACGGGGCATCGGGGGCGGCGATCAGGTCCAGCAGGACGTAGCGGCCGCGGCGCAGCAGGGGCAGCAGCGTGCCGCCGCCGCGGACGGCGAGGTCGGGGGCGCGGGTCCCGGTGAGCGGGTGGGCGCCGGACGGTTCGGCGGGCGGGTAGTCGACGGCGAGTCCGGCGGCGCGCAGGGCCAGGGCGTCGGAGAACTCCGGCACCCCGCCGATGAGTTCGCCCAGCAGTTCCCGCATGGCGAGGTTCTCCGGGGCGTAGCTGGTCATCAGGCCGCTCTGCGCGCTGGTGCTGCGCAGCAGTTCGGCGCCGACCGGGTGGCGTTCGGTGTGGTAGCTGTCGAGCAGGCCGTCGGGGGCGGTGCCGGCGAGGGTCTGGGCGAGCTTCCAGCCGAGGTTGCCGGCGTCCTGCAGGCCGACGTTGAGGCCGGGGCCGCCGGCGGGGAAGTGGGTGTGCGCGGCGTCGCCGGCGAGCAGGACGCGGCCGTGGCGGTAGTGCTCGGCCTGGCGGGTGGCGTTGCCGAAGACGGAGATCCAGCGCGGGTCGCGCATGCCGAGGTCGGTGCCGGCGATCCGGCGCACCCGGGTGCGGAGTTCCTCGATGGTGGGGGCCTCGGGCGGTTCCTGGACGCTGTGCGCGTCGTTGCCGACCACCCGGTGGAGGCCGTCGGGCAGGGGGAAGACCATGACGGTGCCGTGCTCGTTGGAGCTGGAGTGCGCGGCGGGCGGTGCGTCGAGCGTGACGTCGGCCATCCAGGCCCATCGGGTGGCGGCCCTGCCGGGGAAGCCGATGCCTGCGGCGGCGCGTACGGTGCTGCGGCTACCGTCGCAGCCGACCAGGTAGGCCGCGCGTAGCTGCCGCTGCCCGGCGGGGGTGTCGACCTCGACGGTCACCGCGCCGTCGTGCTGGGTCAGACCGGTCACCCGGTGCTCGCGCAGCAGGCGGACGCCGACGGCCTCGGCGTGGGCGGCGATGAGTTCCTCGGTGCGGACCTGCGGCAGGACGAGGGTGAACGGGTAGGGCGTGTCCAGCCGGGAGAAGTCCATCCGGGTGGTGAGCGCGGCGAAGTGTCCGCTGGGCACCCGCAGTCCTTCGGCGAGGAAGGGCTCCACCAGCCCCCGGGCGGCGAGCAGTTCGAGGGTGCGCGGGTGGACGGTGAGGGCGCGGGAGTGCGGGTCGGGCTCGGCCCGGGTCTCCAGCACGGTCACGTCGACGCCGTGGAGCCGCAGTTCGCAGGCGAGCCAGAGCCCGACCGGTCCGCCTCCGGCGATGACGACCCCGTGCGCGGTGTCCGGTGCGGTGGCGTGTGCGGCAGTGGCGTGTGTGGTGGCGTGTGTGGTGGTGGTGCGTGCGGTGGTGTGCGTTCCTTCGGGCATGACGAAGCTCCCCTTCTTGGTCAATGACCAATAGCGATGCCTCCAGTAGACTAGGTCAGTGACCAAGAAGCAAACCCCCGCCGCCCCGCGGACCCGGCTCGACCCGGCCGCCGTCGTGCGCGCAGCGCTCGAACTGCTCGACGAGAAAGGCGCCGACGCCGTCTCCCTGCGCGGCACGGCCGAACGCCTCGGCGTACGGATGAACACCGTGCTGTGGCACGCCAAGACCAAGGCCCGGCTGCTGGAGCTGATGGCCGAGGCGATCGTCGCCGAGGTCCCGCTCACCGACCTGCCCGCGGCCCCGGACGAGCGCGTGCGCGACCTGGCCCGCCGATACCGCCGCAGCCTGCTCGCCCACCGCGACGGCGCGGCCGTCGTCGCTGGCACCTACGCCGCCGAGCCCGCGACCCTCGCCTTCGCCGAGCACGTCATGGCGGCCCTGCTCGGCGCCGGACTCGACGAACGCCGCTCCGCCTGGACGTTCTGGAGCATCCAGTACCTGACGCTCGGCCTGACGCAGGAGCAGCAGGCCCTCACCGCCTCCGGCGAGGAACACACCCTCGGCCCCGCTCTCGCCGCCGGAAGCTACCCCGCGCTCGACCGGGTGGTGCCACACCTGGAGGACACGGCGTTCGACGAACGCTTCGAGTTCGGCCTCGACCAGCTGCTGCGCCCCCTCGGGCCGACCGGCGAGGCATGACGGGGAGGCGGAACAGATCGGGAGGTGGAGTGGACGGGGAGGCGGCAGGCGCGAGACGCCGGGAAGCCGCCCGTCGATCTGCCGCGCAGGACGGCGGCAGGCGGAGAGGACGGCGAAGCAGGCCAGGCCGGGCCGCTGTCGCACACGACGCAGCTTGCGGTGCATTCTCACCGTCGCGGCGCCGATGACCAGGGCGCGCATCAGCGCCCGGGTGGCGCCGTGGACGGCGGCGACGGTGGTGCACCCGACGGTGACCAGGGCGCCGATCTGCAGGCGGTCCTCGGTGACGTCCTTGAGCGGCTGAGGAGTTCCGGCGCTTGGGAGCACGGCCCACTTCACGTAAGGTGCCTGGTCGACTACGCTCTGCTCCGAAAGCTTCGGAGTGAGGGCAGGAGGAGGAACCACTGTGGGCGACGAGAACAAGGGCGGCCCGAACGACGGAAAGGGCGGCGCCCACGCCAAGCCCGGCGGCCCGCAGATCGGCCCGAAGCCGAACCCCGACGGACAGGGCCCGACTCCCGACCCGAAGCACAAGTGACGGCGGTCGCCGACGCCCGGGTCCGGCTGACAGACCGGCTGGAGGCCTCGGGCGCGCTGGCCCCCGACTGGCGCCAGGCCTTCCTCGACGTCGGCCGCCACCTGTTCCTCCCGGACGTCTTCTGGGCGGACACCAGCGAGGGCTACGAACGCTGCGACCGCGCGGAGAGCCCCGAGAGGTGGCTGCAACTCGCGTACTCCGACACGGCGATCGTGACGCAGTGGGACGACGGTGGGGACGGCGGACAGCGGGAGCCGACGTCGTCGGTCTCCATGCCGACGATGGTGGCCTCCATGCTGCGCGACCTGGACGTCCACGAAGGCCACAAGGTCTGGGAGGGCGGCACCGGCCCCGGCTGGAACGCCGCACTGCTGGCCCGGCGCCAGGGCGCGCACAGCGTGGTGACCGTGGAACTGGACCCGGCGATCGCCGCCCGGGCCGCCGCCAACTTCCGGGCCCTCGACGCCGTACCGACCGCGGTGGTGGGAGACGCGGAACACGGATACCTGCCGGGAGCCCCGTACGACCGGGGGATTCTCACCTGCGCGGTACGGGAGGTCCCCCCGGCCGTGATCGGGCAGATCCGCCCACAGGGCGTACTGGTGCTGCCCTTCGCGCCGCTCTTCGGGGGCGGAGCGGTCGCCCGCCTGACCGTTTCCGGCGCCACCGCCACGGGCCCGTTCACCGGTTCCTCGGCGTTCATGCGCATGCGGCAGCAGCGCTACCAGGCCCCGTCCGTCGACGACTACCTGCCCGGCGACTGGCCCGGCGACGCCTCACAGGAGTACACGACTCTCAGCCCGTTCAAGGTCGTTGACGACTGGCTGGCGTCCTTCGTCGTGGGCCTGGCCGTACCCGACGTGTACTACCGGCGCAGCGACGGCGACGACATGACCAGCCTGTGGCTGTTCGACACCGGCGTCACGTCCTGGGCGACGGTGGACTTCGTGGACGGCGCGAGCCGGTACGAGGTTCGCCAGTCGGGTCCTCGTCGGATGTGGTCGGAGGTCGAGGAGATCCACCGGTGGTGGGAGAAGGAAGGCCGTCCGGGATTCGGGCGGTTCGGCCTGACCGTCGACGGGGGTGAGCACCGGGCATGGCTGGACGAGCCGGCCAACCTGCTGCCGCCCGTGCGGGGGCGAGGCTGACCTCCACCATGCCGTCCCGTGTGCCCGCCGCGACGACATGGACGGCCAGGAACAGGCCGAGGGCGCCGGCACCTGACGGCCTTCCGTTCGTGTCGGAGCCGGGTGGCAGGATCGGCGCATGTCTGACACCTACGCATGGACGCCGTACGACCCCGAGAAGCACGCCGACCTGCCAGGCCCGCCTGGTCTGCCGGTGCCGTACGGGCTCTACGCGGCCCTGCGCGAGCAGGTGGGCGGGGATCGCACCGCACGCGTCGCCGAACTGCTTCGGCCCTCGCTGGAGCTGCGCCCGGACGTCCCCGAGGACGCGCCCGGCTGGACGCCGGTCGGCCGGACGGGCGGACCCGCCGCACTGCCCGAGGACGTCGACTGGCCCGGGGGCGACCGCTACCCGATGGAACTGCTCGCCCAACTCGACTGCGCCCGGCTGGCGGCGGCCTTCCGGGCTGGGAGGAGCGGCAGGCCCTGGCCGCTGCCGGCCGACGGGCTGCTGCTGTTCTTCCACGACCTGTTCCCCGCCGATCCCGACGGGGAGAGCTGCGTCGTGCTGCACGTCCCGTCCGGCACACCGGAGCGTCCCGCTCCACCGGACCCGGACGGCCTGGAGCCACTGCCCGCCCGGCCGGTCCGGGCACGCTGGGCCCTGTCGGCGCCCTCGTACCTGGATGAGGAGCTCAGGGAGGTCTTCGCAGACGACTACCTGGACGCCATGGGCGTCTCGGACGCCTGCCGCGAGCACCTGGGCAGCGCCGACATCCGGCTCCTCGGATGGTGCGACAGCCACAACACCACCCGGCCCGACGGGCACCGGCCACTGCTGCAGGTCGAGGGCTCGGCGGCGGACGCGAGCTGGGGCGAACTCGTCAACGTCTCGGTCTGGATCACCGAGGAGGACCTGGCCGCTGGCCGCTTCGACCGGGTGCGCCACGGGGCGGAGGTCGCCTGAACCGCGCCCGAGCGCGAACGGCAGGGCGAGCCGGGCTGGGCCCGGCAGCAAGGGCACGGGTGGTGCTCGACGTCGTCGGATCTGGCACCCGAACTGGTCCTGCTGTTCAAGGCCAAGCACGTCCGCCGAAAGGACCAGACGGCCTTCGACACGGCCACGGTGCCCCCTGATCCTCGGTTCGGAGATCCCAGGGCGCGTTTCGAAAGTGCTGGTCACAGCCATTCGTTGATGGCTGTGACCAGCACCGTTGCTTCGTAGCGGACAGCGAGTTTGCAGTCTCGTGGCTACCGCGCGGTGGCGCTTGAGACGGTGGATCACCATCACGGTGCCGCCGAGGCCGATGCGGCGCCCGGCACTCACCCTTCGAGAACGGATCCGTCGCGACGGGCGACACCATCACGCCCGTCCTGGACCGGGTACCGCGAGGGCAATAGGGCCACCCGTCAGCTGCGCGAGCCACGCCGAGGCGGCCGCACGCACCTCCTGCGGGCGTTCACCGATCAGGCCGCGGGACGTGCCGACTGCAGGCATGCGGCGGAGCCGCTTGGCCGAACGGACGGGGCGTCAGCGCATGCCACCGGAAGCAAGGATGACATCCCCGGTGATCCAGCGCGCGTCGTCGGAAGCCAGGAAGGCCACCAGCGGGCCGTAGTCGTCCGGGGTGCCCGTACGGCCCAGCGGGGTACCGGCGATCGCCTGTGCTTCCTGAGCCGAGCCGGGGAATCCCATGGCCCTGGTGCCCTCGGTGTCCGACGGTCCGGGCATGATCGCGTTGACCCGGATACCGCGCGGGCCCAGCTCCTTGGCCGCCACGATGGTGAACGCGTTGACGGCGCTCTTGGACGCGACATAGAGCGAGGCGTACGGCGGGTGGGTAAGCGTGCCGGCCGTCGAGACGTTGATGATCGACGCGGCGCCGATGTCGTCCTGCGCGGCCAGGGCCTGCGTAGTGAGGATCGTACCCAGCAGGTTCGTGGTCATCTCGCGCTGGAACTCCTCTTCGGTGATGCCCGACAGCGGCGCGAAGGCGGCGACGGCCGCGTTGTTCACGAGCACGTCGACCGGTCCGTACTCCTCGCGCGCGCGATCGAACAGATGGCGCACGTCGTTGCCGCGGGCCACGTCCGCCCGGACCGCGATCGCCCGGCCGCCCTTGGCGGCGATGCCCGCGACGACCCGTTCGGCGCCCTTCGCATCCTCCCGGTAGTTCACCACGACGGCCGCGCCGGTCCCGGCCAGCGCCTGGGCGATCCCCGCACCGAGGCCCTTTGATGCGCCCGTGACGATCGCCGTACGTGCGTTGCTGCTGATCACAGTGACTCCTCGAACGTTGGTGCTTGTGGAAGTCACCGTAGGAAAGGCAATTACTATTGGGAAGTACCTACTTTTTTGTAAGCTCATGACGTGATGGAAACTCAGCAAGTCGCGACGGCCGCCCGACTCCTGGCCCACGACACCTTCGACAACAAGTGCGCGCTCAGGCCGATCATGGACCGGACGACAAGCCGCTGGGCGACGCTGATCATCTCGGCCCTCATCGCCGGCCCGCACCGCTTCGCGCAGCTGCACCAACGAGTCGGTGGCATCAGCCAGAAGATGCTGTCGCAAAACCTCAAGGCACTGGCCCGGGCCGGGCTCGTCGACCGCCATGTCGCGCCCACCACCCCGCCCCAGGTCACCTACAACCTGACGGCACTCGGGGTCAGCCTGGCCGGGCCGCTGACCGAACTCATCCAGTGGTTCGGCCGACACGGAGACGAGCTCCTCGCCGCCCAGGAGCACTACGACAGCCAGCAGGCGTCACCGCGCGCGTAGCGGGCCGCTCCCATGGGTCGGTTCGGGAGAGTCTTGCGGCAGTACCAGCCGCCCGAGCCGGAGAGCAGAGGTCCCGTCCACCGGCTCCAGGGCGCGGGCGAGGATGGCGGCGCGGGCCGGCAGTTCCCCACCCAGGGGCCCGGCGACCGGCCGCACCTGCCCCACGTGACCCGGTTGCACCCGACGGCCTGCGGCCTGCGGCCTGCGGCCCGGGCACGAAATCGGGC
>NZ_JBHVFE010000386.1:0-8675 GCF_042801945.1 Kitasatospora sp. NPDC057542 | reverse complement strand
AACTCCCGCAGTCGGGGGGTCGAGGACGGGCCCCGTGCCGACGGCGTCGCGTCAGTGCACCCAGCCCGCGTAGCGCTGGACGAAGCGCTGACCGGTGTGGGCGGTCACGACGACGTCGTAGCGGCCCTGCTTGTCCAGCGGCCAGGTCAGGTTGGCCTGCTTGCCGGGCCTGACCCAGACGGTCTGCGCGGTGCCCGCGAAGTCGTTGGGCGCGGCGGTGAAGGCCACGTCGGTCATCCCGTCGTTGGCCACCTGGAGGGTGAGCTTCGAGTTGCCGTGCAGGTCGGCGGTGACGATCGGCACGCCGATGTCGTTCTGGCCGTCCTGCCCGTCGCGGACCACGGTGCCGGCGAACCGGCGGACGAAGCCGTCCGGGCCGTGAACGGTGAAGTCGTAGCGCCCGCTGGTGGCGGCGGCGTCCCAGACGTACCGGGCGGTGGTGCCGGGGGCGACGGTGTACGGGGTGCCGGCGAACGGGAGCAGGATGTTCGGGTAGACGGTGTACGGGAAGGCCACCGAGCCGTCGTTGCTCATCGTGCAGGTGACCTTGCCGGTCTTCCGGTCCACCTCGACGTCGGCCCATGGCTGGTACGGGAGCGGGCGGTGCGGGCGCTCGCCGCGCTCCTGGACCGGCATCGCCTGGGCACCGACCGGTGGCAGCGCGACGCCGGGCAGCCGGGTGCCCGCGTCGGCCCTGGCCATCAGGGCCTTGGTGTCGGGCAGCGCCGGGACGGAGTGCTCCGGGGCGGCGAAGTCGAAGCAGCTGGTGAGGTCGCCGCAGACGGCCCGGCGCCAGGCCGAGATGTTGGGCTCGGCCACCCCGGTGACCAGCTCCATGAAGCGCAGCACCGAGGTGTGGTCGAAGACCTGGGAGTTGACCCAGCCGCCGCGCGACCACGGCGAGATGACCCAGAGCGGCACCCGGTTGCCGAGGCCGATGGCCCGTCCCTGGGTGAACTCCTCGGGGGTGCCGGGCTCGGGAGTGGGCGGGACGACGTGGTCGAAGTAGCCGTCGTTCTCGTCGTACATCACCAGGAAGACGGTGTGCCGCCAGACCTCCGGGTTGGACATCAGCGACTGCAGGGCCTGGTCGACCCAGTGCGCCCCGTAGGCCGGGCCGGCCTCCGGGTGCTCGGAGAACAGGTAGGGCGCGACCAGCCAGGAGACGGTCGGCAGGGTGCCGTCCTTGCAGTGGCGGTCGAAGTCGGTGGGGTCGAACTTGGTCATCGCGTTGATGTAACGCGGGTCGTCGTGCGGGAAGTTGTGGAACTGCTTGAAGTAGGAGAGCGCGTTGTCGTCGTAGTCGCCGGTGCGGTCGTCCTTGCTGGGGTTGTGGTAGACGCGCCAGGTGACGCCGGCCGCCTCCAGGCGCTCGGCGTAGGTGGTCCAGTCGGCGACGGGGTTGTCGGTGACCGGGGTGTTGTCGATCCACGGGCCGGTGGTGCCGTCGCGGCCGGGGCCGGCGGTGCCGGTCCACAGGTAGAGCCGGTTGGGGTCGGTCGGGCCGGCCAGCGAGGTGAAGTAGGCGTCGCAGACGGTGAACGCGTCGGCCAGGGCGTACTGGTAGGGGATGTCGTCCCGGGTGAAGTAGCCCATGGTGCGCTCGCCCTTGGCGGCGATCCACTTGTTCATCGCACCGTTGTTGATGGCCTGGTGGCCGGTGGCCCAGTCGTGCGGGAGGCCGCCGGCGTTCTGCGCGTTGTACTTGGCGGTGTCCATGCGGTACGGCAGCATCACACCGCCGTCGCTGCGCCGGCTGTCGGGCTGGCGGAAGACGTCGGTGCCGTCCGGGAACTGGAGCGCCTGCTTGTCGCCGAAGCCGCGGACGCCGGCCAGGGTGCCGAAGTAGTGGTCGAAGGAACGGTTCTCCTGCATCAGGACGACGACGTGCTTGACGTCCTTGATGGTGCCGGTGAGCGGCGTGCCGGGCCTGGCACCGGCGGCGGGGGCCGGGGCGGCAGCCGCCTGGGCGGCCGTCAGGCCGGTCAGGGCGGTGGCGCCGGCGGCCGCGGTGGCGCCGACGAAGGTGCGGCGGGAGAGTTCGGACATGACGAACTGGCCTCTCGGAGCTGGAGGTTGGGGAGCCGGTGCGCTCAGAGCTGGAAGGTGGCGACTGCGGCGGCGGTGTCGGAGGGCCACTCGTTGGCGGCGTAGCCGGGCTCGGGCTGCGGCCAGTCGGCGACCAGGGTGTGCGCCTCGACCAGCTTCAGCGGGCCCGCGTACTGGACGTAGTCGATGCGGTCCTGCGGCTCGGGGCGGTCGCCGCGCCGCTTGCGGGTGGGCGACCACGTGGCGCCCGGGGCCTTGACCGGGTCGCGGTTCTCCTCGCGGAAGGTGTCGGTCAGTCCGGCGGCCTGGAGCGCCACGGTGACCGGCCAGGCGAGCGCGCCGACCCCCTGGTGGGCGGCGGCGGTGGCGGCCGTCCAGTCCCGGTGCGAGGGCGAGGAGAGCGCGCCGGCCAGCACCACCGGGGTGTGCCGGGCGATGTCCGAACGGACGGCGGCGGCCAACGCCTTCGCCTGCTTCAGCCGCAGCGAGCCGTTCTCGGCGGCCTCCACCTCGGCGGCGGTCCGGCCGTCCTGGACGGCGTAGGGGCCGTAGTCCGCCTCGTCCAGGTGCGCGGCCCAGAAGCGGACGCTGCGACCGCCCGGGAGCCGCACGGTGGCCGCGGCGGCGGGCAGCTCCGTGGTCGGCGGGGTGACGTCGGTGAGCGGGTGGCGGCTGAGGATGCCGACGCTGCCCGGGCTCTGGTAGGCGTACCAGCCGAGGGCGTCGGCCAGGGTCTTGGCCCGCTCCCCCGCGGTCTCCTGGAGGGCGAGCACGTCCAGGCCCTGGGCGAGGACCACCCGCAGCTGCTTCTCCAGCGCGTCGGTGTGGGCCGAGCCCGCGTCGTGCAGGTTCCAGCTGGCGGCCTTGAGGCGCAGCGTGGCGGCCGGGTCCGCCATCGGGACGAGGACGGTGACGGTGTCGGTGGCACCCCCACTGTCCTTGACACCGACGACCACCGGCTCGGGGTTCCTGCCGGGGGTGGCGGGGGCGATGCCGGTGAGCGTGCCGTCGGCACCGACCGAGGCCCACGCCGGGCCGCCGACCTTGCGGTAGGTGGCGGAGCCGGCCGGGTTGCCGGCCGGGCGGGACCAGAGGCCGCCGAGCCTGACCGTCACGGCGGCACCCGGGGCGACGGGCGTGGCCGTGAACGCGTCGACGGCGGCGTGCGGACGGACGACGGCGGGCTTGGGGCGGAAGCTGAACGGCTCGGTCCGGGCGAGGATGCCGTAGCCGTCCTTGGCGAGCAGGTAGGCGGTGTACGGGCCGCCGGTCAGCGCGGAGGTGTCGAGCTGGACGTCGCCCGAGGTGCCCGGGGTGTACTTCCACAGCAGCGAGCCGCCGTTGCCGGGCCGGCGGTCGCCGTCGTAGATGCCGACCCAGTTCTTGGCGTCGGGGGCGTCGGTGGTCCAGTGGAAGGTGAGCCGGTCGCCTTCGGTGGGGTTGGGGGAGGAACTGAGCGTCAGGGCGCTGCCTGCGGCCACGGTTGTCCTGTCCGCCGCCCGGGCCCGGGGCCGCCGGGGGACGGCGCGCCGGTGCCGGGTACGGCTGGTCACGGAGGCTGGGAGAAGGAGAGCGCACACAGTTGGCTGTACAACTGCGGGCGGCCCTCATTCACCCGAAGACCGGCGACCGACGCGTGAACGGCGCATGACGGAGCGTCGGGCGGTACGGGAACTTCCGCAGGCACCTGCACGGGAACCTCCACGGGCACGCGACGGGGCCGTGGCGGAGGAATCCGCCACGGCCCCCGTCGCGTGCCCGCGATCCCGAGGGGAGTGCCGCCGATCAGGCCAGGGCCAGGAAGAGCTTCTCCAGCTCGGCCTCGCTCATCGGCGGGGCGTCCTCGCCGGCGGCGGCCATGCACTGGCGCATGCCGCTCGCGACGATCTTGAACCCGGCCCGGTCGAGGGCGCGCGAGACGGCGGCGAGCTGGGTGACCACGTCCTTGCAGTCCCGGCCCGCCTCGATCATCGCGATCACTCCCGCCAACTGGCCCTGCGCACGGCGCAGCCGGTTCAGGACCGCGCCGACCGCCTCCTCGTCCACCTGCATGTCGGGCCGCCTTTCACATCGACTGTCGATGGACAAGTGTACCCGGCGGGGTATTCATTCCCGGGTGGCGAGAGCCGTGCCCGGCCCGGCTGCTCCCTGGCGCAGGTCAGCGGTGGCCGGGCACGGCTCAGCGGCGGGCCAGGCGGCGCTCCCCGCCCGCGCCGGTCTCGTACGGGAGCCCGTAGTGCGCGAACACGGCGGGCTCGTCCTCGGCGGGCAGCACGTCGTCGGTACCGATCGACGGGGCCTGCTTGACCTGGTTGCGCGGGTACACCACCCGGAGGTAGTCCGGTCCGGCCACCGCCCCGTCCAGCGGGACGAACACCAGGCGGCGGCGCCGCGCGAAACCGACCGTGACGGTGGCGAAGAACGGCTCGTCGCTGGCCGTCTCCACGTAGACCGACTCCAGCGAACCGATGCGGCGGCTCTTCTCGTCGACCACGGCGTGGCCGCGCCACTCCCGGATGTCCGCCATGGCGATTCCCATGACCCGACCTCCCGTCCCCGGCTGTTCCACTGCCCGGATCTCCCATCCTGCGCCGGGAGCGGCGCGAACGCGCGGCGAGGCCACCACCTCCCCGGCCCGACGAAAGGGACATACGGGGGTGACCCGACCAACCGGCACCAGGGCCGTGACCTGGGCTTTAGGCTGTCCGCCGGCAGGGCCGCGAGTGGAGCGGTCAGTGGTGTCCGGGCGGAGGAGACGGCAGCGGTGGGATACGAGAACATGTGGGAGTCCGGCAACGCCGGGGTCTCGGCCGACCTGCGGCCCGACGTGCCGCACCCGGCCCGGATGTACGACTACTACCTGGGCGGGAAGGACAACTTCCCCGCCGACCGCGCAGCCGCCGAAAAGGCGCTCGCCGCCAACCCGGAGTTCCGCTCCACCGCCCGCGCCAACCGCGGCTTCCTCACCCGTGCGGTGCGGTGCGTCGCCGGCCTCGGCATCGACCAGTTCCTCGACATCGGCACCGGCATCCCGACGGCCGGCAACACCCACGAGATCGCCCAGGCGGCCAGACCGGGCGCGCGGGTCGTCTACGTGGACAACGACCCGATCGTGCTCAGCCACGCGCGCGCCCTGATGGCCGGCTCGGGCCCCGGCCGCACCACCGTCATCCAGGCCGACCTCCGCGAGCCCGCCGCCCTGCTGGACGCCGTCCGGGCGGTGGAACTGCTCGACTTCTCCCGCCCGGTCGGACTCGTCCTCGCCGCCGTCCTCCACTTCCTGCGGGACGAGGACGAGCCCTACCAGGCCCTCGCCACCCTGCTGGACACCCTGCCCTCCGGCAGCCACCTGGTCCTCTCGCACGGCACCGCCGACTTCATCCCGGCCGAGATCCGCGACCGGGTCACCGGCGTCTACGACAAGGCCACCGCGCCCCTCGTCGGCCGGTCCTGCGACGAGGTCCGCGCCTTCTTCGACGGCCTCGACCTCCTCGACCCCGGCGTGACCACCGTCCCGCTCTGGCGCCCCGACGCCGACCCCGCCCCCGGCGCCGACCGCGTCAGCATGTACGGCGCCGTGGCCCGCAAGCCCTGACCGCGGCTGCGGGGACCCTGCCCGCCGGTCACCGGTCGTCGGGGCACCGGTCGTTCCGGGTCACGCAGGTCGCAGGACCAGGACCGGCCGATCGGCGGCGGCCAGGACGGCGCCGCGCACCCGGTCCTGGTAGGTGTCCGGCTACTCCTGAGTGGTCGGGCAGCCTGCCGAGTGGGCGAGCGGGCCGGCAGCCGTCCTGACACCGCCGGATTCCGCACAGCGGTCGGGACCGCCTTGAGCGGAGCGGGCCGTTCGATGAAGGATGGGCCGTTCGAGCACGTCAGTTACGGCGGTTCCGGGGAGAGCCGCGTGATCGGGGAGGCCGTATGATCATCGCCCGCGAGGTGGAGTTCGACCGCGACGAGGTGTTCGAGCTGTACGACGCGGTGGAGTGGGAGGGCTACACCAGCGACGTCGACAAGCTGATGCGCGGCCTGGCCAACTCCCACCTGGTCGTGACCGCCCGCGACGAGTCGGGAGAACTGCTCGGGCTGGCCCGTACCATCTCGGACGACGAGGCGGTCTGCTACGTCCAGGACGTGCTGGTGCATCCGCGCCACCACCGCAAGGGCGTGGGCCGCGCGCTGATGGAGCACCTGATGGACCGCTACGCGCACTGCCGGTTCTTCCTGCTCTCCACCGACCACGAGTCCACCCCGGAGGGCGTGCGGAACCACGCTTTCTACCGCTCGCTGGGCTTCCTCTCCTACGAGGAGAAGGAGATGTCCGCCTTCGGCCTTCCCCGGGTCCGCCCGCTGCGCCCGGGCGCGGAGCGGGCCGGCGGCTGACCCGGTCGCGCCCGTGGCGTGCTCAGGCCGGGCGGCCGGGCGGGACCAGGCCGGTCTGGTAGGCGATGGCGACGAGCTGGGCGCGGTCGCGGGCGTCCAGCTTGGACATCGCCCGGTGGACGTGGGTGCGGACGGTGAAGGGGCTGACGAACATCCGTTCCGCGATCTCCTCGTTGGTGAGGCCGGTGGCGGCCATCGACATCACCTCGCGCTCGCGGGCGGTGAGGACGGACAGCCGCTCGCTCGTGGGTGCGGCGGACGCAGGGCCGGGCTGGGCGAGGAACTGGTCGATGACGGCCCGGGTGGCGGCGGGCGAGAGCAGTGCCTCGCCCGCCGCGACGGTCCGGACGGCGGCGAGCAGCTCCTTCGGGTCGGCGCCCTTGCCGAGGAAACCGCCGGCGCCCGCGCGCAGCGCCTGGGCCACGTACTCGTCTATCTCGAAGGTGGTGAGGATGAGCACCCGGGTGCCGGACAGCTCCTCGTCGCCGCAGATCTCGGCGGTGGCGCCCAGGCCGTCGGTGCCGGGCATCCGGATGTCCATCAGCACGATGTCGGGCTTGGTGGCCCGGGCGAGCGCGACGGCCTCCCGGCCGTCGGCGGCCTCGCCGACCACCTCCATGTCCTCCTCCGCCTCGATCAGCAGGCGGAAGGCACCGCGCAGCAGGGCCTGGTCGTCGGCGAGCAGTACCCGGATGGTCATGCGTGGTCCCTGTCCTCTCGGACCGCGCCGTCCGCTCGGGTGGCGCCGTCCTGTCCTTCGGCTGGTGTCGGGCGATCGGTACGGGCGGTGCGCGCGAGCCGGGCAGCCCGGGCGACGTCGGCGGTGGTGAGGGCACCCACGGCCTCGGGGCCGTCGTCGCGGACGCCGGTGCGCAGCGGGAGCTCGGCGGTGACCAGGAAGCCGCCGTCGGGCCGCCGGTCGGCACTGAGCCGGCCACCGACCGCGCCGGCCCGCTCGCGCATGCCGATCAGACCGAAGCCGCCCTCGCTCGGCGGGTGCTGGGGCAGGGGGACGGCACGGCGGCGACCGCTCGCGGTCGGGCGGCCGTTGGCGACGCTGACCGCGACCCGGCTGCCGCTGTAGGCCAGGGTGATCTCGGCGTCGGCACCGTGGGCGTGCTTGGCCACGTTGGTCAGCGACTCCTGGACGATCCGGAAGGCGGTGAGGTCCACGCCGGGCGACAGCAGGCGGGCCTCGCCCTCGACGGTGAGCCGGACCGGCAGGCCGGCCCGCTCGAAGGTGTTGATCAGCTCGGGCAGCCGGTCGAGGCCGGGGGTGGGTTCGAGCGGGGCGGGTTCCTCGGCGCGACGCAGCAGGCCGACAGTGGCGCGCAGTTCCTGGAGGGCCGAGCCGGTGGCGTCGGTGATGTGGCTGAGCACCTCGCGGGCCTGGACGGGGTGGCTGTCCATGAGGTGGACGGCGATGCCGGCCTGGGCGTTGGCGAGGGCGATGTGGTGGGCGACCACATCGTGGAGGTCGCGGGCGATCCTGACCCGCTCGTCGGCGACCCGTCGGCGGGCCTCCTCCTCGCGGGTGCGCTCGGCGCGTTCGGCGCGTTCCTCGATGGCCGTGAGGTGGGCGCGCCGGTTGCGGATGGAGTCGCCGAGGGCGCCGGGCAGCAGGGCCCAGGCGAGGACGCCGATCCGTTCGCCGATCGGGCCGCTCGGGCCGAACAGCAGGGCGATCCCGGTGAGCAGGACGGCGGTGACGATCGAGGCGCGCAGCGCGGTGGCGCGGTCGGTGCGGACGGCGAGGAAGTAGAGCGCGAGCAGCAGCGGGGTGGCCAGCATCGGGGTGAGCCGGGGGCTGACCAGGGCGAGCACCATGGTGCACAGCAGTGTGACGGCGACTACCGCGCGCGGGTGACGGCGATGGGCGAACACCGAGACGGCGGAGGCCAATGCGATGACACCGGTGACCGGGTCGAGTCCGGTGAAGCGGCCGCCGGTCTGGTCGACGGTGGCGCCGAGGCCGGTGGCCGTGATCAGGGCCACGCCTCCGGCCGCGTCGAGCAGCCGCGGGTGCTCGCGGCGCAGGCGCTGCCAGGTGTCGCTCATGGTCGTGATCTCCGGGTCGGGGGCCCTCGCCGCGCCCTCGCCGGGCAGCGCCGGCTCGTGCGCGCCGACCCTGGTGGGGGCGGGCCGGCCGGGCCGGAGGCCTCCGCGTGGGCGGCGGCCTCCGACAGCAACGGTAACGGTTGGGCTCGAAACGGTGTCCGAGCCGGCCGGTGACGGACCTGGCC
>NZ_JBHVFE010000385.1:0-8678 GCF_042801945.1 Kitasatospora sp. NPDC057542 | reverse complement strand
GGAAGTCGGCTGGTCCGACTTCCCACTCCACGGCTACTCCAGCGGCTGCTCCGTCCAGATGACCTTCCCGGTCGCGGTGTAGCGCGTCCCCCAGCGGTCCGCGAACTGCGCGACCAGGAACAGCCCGCGCCCGCCCTCGTCCTCGGTCGCCGCGTACCGCAGGTGCGGCGACGTGCTGCTGCCGTCCGACACCTCGCAGATCAACGAACGGTCCCGCAACAGCCGCACCCGGATGGGCCCGGAACCGTACCGGATCGCGTTGGTCACCAGCTCGCTCAGGATCAGCTCGGTCACGAACGCGGCCTCCGCCAGCCCCCAGGCCGTCAGACGCTCCGCCACCGCCGCCCGGACCTCGCCCACCGCGGCCGGGTCGGAGGGCACCTCCCACTGCGCCACCCGGTCCGGCGCCAGCACCCTGGTCTGCGCCACCAGCAGCGCGATGTCGTCCTCCGGGTGCTCCGGCAGCATCGCCCCGAGCACGTCCACACAGGTCTGCTCGGGCGTCCGCGGCGGCCCGGACAGCGCCGCCCGCAGCAGTTCCAGCCCCTCGTCGATGTCCCGCTCGCGGCCCTCCACCAGCCCGTCCGTGTACAGCACCAGCCGGCTGCCCTCGGCCAGCTCCAGCTCGGCGGTCTCGAACGGCAGCACCGCCAGCCCCAGCGGCGGCCCGGTCGGCAGCTCCGGGAACACCACCCGGCCCTGCGGGTCCACCACGGCCGGCGGCGGGTGCCCGGCGGTGGCCAGCGTGCAGCGCCGCGACACCGGGTCGTAGATCGCGTACAGGCAGGTCGCCCCGGCCAGCTCCGCGTGCTCACCGCCCGCCGCCTCGTCCTGGTCGATCCGGTTCACCAGCTCGTCCAGGTGTCCCAGCAGTTCGTCCGGCGGCAGGTCCAGGGTCGAGAAGTTGTGGATCGCCGTGCGCAGCCGGCCCATCGTCGCCGCCGCGTGCAGCCCGTGCCCCACCACGTCCCCGACCACCAGCGCCACTCGCGCGCCCGGCAGCGGGATCACGTCGAACCAGTCCCCGCCCACCCCGGCGTGGGCCGGCAGGTAGCGGTGCGCCACGTCCAGCGCGGTCTGCTCGGGCAGTCTGCGCGGCAGCAGGCTGTGCTGGAGCGTCACCGCCATGGTGTGCTCCCGGGTGTAGCGGCGGGCGTTGTCGATGCACACCGCCGCGTGCGCCACCAGCTCCTCGGCCAGCGCCAGGTCCTCCGACTCGAACGGTTCAGCCCGCTGCGCCCGCCAGAACCGGGCCACCCCCAGCAGCGCCCCGCGGGCCCGCAGCGGCACCCGCACCAGCGAGTGCACCCCGTACGCCAGCACCTGGGCCGACTGCTCCGGGTCCTGCTCCCGCCACCGGGTGGCCTGCGGCAGGTGCGGCTCGATACCCGGCTCCCCGCTGTGCAGCGCCCTGGCCAGCGGCGTCGCGGGCACCACGTCCAGTACCGTGCCGACCGGGTAGAACGGCGCGTCGTCCCGTACGCCGGCCACCGCGGCACGGCGCATCCGCCCCAGCGAGGAGCCCGGCGGCGGTTCCTCGCCGGTCAGCACCTGGTCCGCCAGGTCCACCGTGACGAAGTCCGCGAACCGCGGCACCGCGACCTGCGCCAGCTCCTCCGCCGTCCGCGTCACGTCCAGCGTGCTGCCCACCGTCACCCCGGCGTCGTACAGCAGCCGCAGCCGCCGCTGCGCGCGCTCGGCCCGGCCGGACAGCGCCGCCAGTTCGGTGGAGTCGCGCAGCGTGGCGACGCAGCCGGGCGGGCCGCCCGCCTGGCCGATCAGCCGCACGTTCACCGCCAGCAGCCGCTCCCCGGACAGCACCACCTCGTCGGTCACCGGGCGGCCGGCGGCCAGCAGTTCCAGCGGTGCCTGCTCCAGGCCCAGTTCGGCCACCGGGCGGCCCTCGGCGTCCGGCGGCAGGTCCAGCAGCCGACGCGCCTCGTCGTTGCAGAGCAGCAGCCGCCCGTCCCCGCCGACGATCATCACCCCCTCGCGCACCGCGTGCAGCACCGCCGCGTGGTGCTCGTACATCCTGGTCATCTCGACCGGGCCCAGCCCGTGCGTCTGGCGCCGCAGCCGCCGACTGATCAGCGCCGTCCCGAGCGTAGCCAGCCCCACCGCGGCCGCCGCCGCGGCCAGCACCACCGGCAGCTGGCGCTCGCTCGTGCTGCTGACGTTCCTCAGGGTGATCCCCGCCGAGACCGCCCCGACCACCGAGCCGTCCGGTGCGTGCACCGGGACCACCGCCCGCACCTGCGAGCCGAGCGTGCTCGTGAGCTGCTCCGTCACCACGTGGCCTTGCAGCGCCGGCTCGTAGGCGCCGACGAACTTCTGGCCGATCCGCGCAGGGTTCGGGTGGGTGTAGCGGATGCCCTGGTCGTTCAGTACGACGATGAAGTCCACACCAGAGCTGACCCGTGCGGCCTCCGCGCTGGGCTGCAGGACGGCCGTCGGGTCGGGGGAACGCAGCCCGGCGACGATGCCCGGGGAGTTGGCGAAGGCCTGCGCCACCGCCACCGAACGGCTGCGCGCCCTCTGCTCGGCGTCGCTGTGGGACTGCACCACCAGTGTCACCGCTGCCGCCACCACCACCAGCAGCACGACGAGGATCTGCAGCGCGAACACCTGCCCCGCCACCGACCGGTGCCACACCGGCCACCGCCGCTTCGCGCGCGGCAGATGCGGCCGACCGTGTGGGCGCCCACCGGAGGAGCCGGCGGAGCCAGTGGCGCCAGAGGCCGACGCAGCCCAGGATCGGCCCGGATTTCGGGCCATATGGCCATGTTTGCACTACGGCCAGCCGAGGACCACCTCGCTCTCTCGGCCGTTTGGCCTTCCCCGCCCGGGCTTGGCAAGATCGCAGGGTGTCCGAACCCCGCACCATCACCGACCCGGCCGACCCCCGACTCGCCGACTACACCGGCCTCACCGACGTCGAGCTGCGCCGCCGCCGCGAACCCGCCGAGGGCCTCTTCATCGCCGAGGGGGAGAAGGTCATCCGCCGCGCCCTCGCCGCCGGCTACCGGATGCGGTCGATGCTGCTCACCCCCAAGTGGCTGGAGGTCATGGGCGACGTCATCGCCGAGGCCGATGCCCCCGTCCACGTGGTCGAGCCCGCGCTCGCCGAAGCCGTCACCGGCTACCACGTGCACCGCGGCGCCCTCGCCTCGATGGAGCGCAAGCCCCTTCCGGACGCCGCGCACGTGCTCGCCGGGGCCCGGCGAGTCGCGGTGCTGGAGGGCCTGGTCGACCACACCAACCTCGGCGCGGTATCGCCTTTGGGTCTACCAGAACATGCAGTTCGGCGCGTCGCCGTGTTCGAGGACATCGTCGATCACGCCAACATGGGGGCGGCCTTCAGGAATGCAGCTGCCCTGGGCGTTGACGTGATCCTCCTCACCCCGCGCTGTGCCGATCCCCTCTACCGCCGGTCCGTGAAGGTGTCGATGGGCGCCGTCTTCCAGGTGCCGTGGACTCGCCTGGAGGCCTGGCCGAAGGACATCGAGATCCTGCGTTCCGCAGGCTTCACGGTCGCGGCACTGTGCCTGAGTGACAAGGCGATCACCCTCGATGAACTCGCTTCGCGGGACGACGAGAAGCTCGCCCTGGTTTTCGGCACGGAGGGCGACGGCCTCGCCGCCACGACACTCGCTTCGGTCGACGAGCATGTCCGCATCCCTATGGATGCCGGTGTCGACTCGCTCAACGTCGCAGCAGCCTCGGCGGTGGCCTTCTACGCGACCCGCCCGCGAGGTGAGCTGGTCCGGTAGATCGCTCAGGGCAACTCATGGGTTCCCCACGCTCCTCCAACCCGGCGGATCACCGGTGATGTACCCCGAAGCGGTATCGGCGAGGGTCGGGACGGCGAGCGAACTTGCCCACAGCGACGCGGAGTCGAGCCCACGAGGCGTGGGCTCTTGCAGGGCTGTGGAGTCTTTGGTCTGCAAGGCTTGAGCAGTGGCGGACATCCCGCTGCCATCCGAAAGGACGGTGAAAGCGATGCGGGTCTTCATCACAGGCGGCTCCGGTTACATCGGCCGCTCCACCGTCGTGGCGCTGATCCGGCACGGTATGAAGGTGACGGCGCTGGCGCGCAGCGAGAACTCTGCGCGCATCGTGTCGGACCTGGGCGCCACCCCTGTCGCGGGGGCGCTCACCGACACCGACGTCCTTCGGGAGGCGGCCCGCCAGGCCGACGGGGTCATCCATCTCGGGGTGGACTACACCGAGGGCACGGCAGAGATCGACCGGGCCGCGGCGCACGCACTGCAGGAGGGTGCGGGAAGCCGTCCTTACGTGCATACCGGCGGGGTGTGGGTGTACGGCAACACCGACGGGGCCGTCGACGAGGACGCCCCGCTGAACCCGCCGCGCATCACCGCCTGGCGTCTGGAGAACGAAAGGCGTGTGCTCGCCCGGGTGGCCACCGGAGAGCATCCGGTGGTGGTGATGCCGGGGCTGGTCTACGGGCGTTCCGGCGGGCTGGTGCAGTTGTTCTTCGTCGAGCCGGGGCGCACCGCCGGTGCCGTGCCCTGCGTCGGGGACGGCTCCAATCACTGGGCGCTGGTTCACGTCGACGACATCGCCGAGTTGTTCGTCCTGGCCATGAACGCCCCGGCTGGTTCCGCCTACGCCGGGGTCAGCGGACAGAACCTCTTGCTGGCGGACATCACCCGGGCCCTCAGCCACGCCGCGGGATGCCCGGGCAGGATCGACTCGTTGTCCCTTGACGAGGCCGTGCGGCGGATGGGCCCGATCGCCGAGGCGTTCGCCCTCGACCAGCAGCTCACCGGCGCCCGGGCCCGCCACGAGCTCGGCTGGACGCCCACCCACCTCAACGCCTTGGCCGAACTCGCCCAGAGCTGAACCACACCCGGCCCGGCCGCCCGGTAGGTGCGGTGCCCGGACAACACTCTCACCCCTACCGCGCCGAGTGTTGCCCCTGGGGCGGCGTGCCGGATCTTGGCAAGACCCTGCTCAAGCGGCGCCTCCTCCATGTCCGCGGTCTGGCTGCCTTCTCGGCCGTCGTCGTCCGCCTCCCGTCTCCGAAGGCCGACAGCCGTCCAATATGGGAGGAGAGGTACCCGGCGGGCACCGGGCAACGGCCGGTCACGAGGGAGAGGGGCTGCTTGCCCCAGCAGGAAGGCGGTGCCGGATGCGTGGCCTGGAAGTCACCGTGGTGGTCCTCGCGGCCGTGCTGACCATGACGTGGCTGGCTCGCCGCCTGCAGTGGAACGAGCAGGTCCTGCTGGTGGCGGGCGGCTGCCTGATCGGCCTGACCCCCGACTTCCACCGGCTGGCCCTGCCTCCCGAGGTGGTCCTGCTGCTGTTCCTGCCCCCACTGCTCTACTGGGAGTCGCTGACCACCTCGCTCCGTGAGATCCGGACGAACCTGCGCGCCATCGTGCTGCTCGCGACCGGCCTGGTGCTGGCCACCGCTGCCGCCGTGGCCGCGGTGGGGCACGCGCTGGGCCTCTCCTGGCCGCTCGCCTGGGTCCTGGGTGCTGTCGTCGCCCCCACCGACGCCATCGCCGTGGCGACGGTCGCCCGGAAGCTGCCCCGCAGGGTCCGGACCATCCTCCGGGCGGAGAGCCTGATCAACGACGGCACCGCGCTCGCCCTGTACGCGGTGGTGGTCGGCGTCGCCGTTCAGCAACTGGCCGTCAGCTGGTCGGGTACCGCCGTGCGATTCCTGCTCGCCTACGTGGGCGGTGTCGCGATCGGCTCCGCATGTGCCGCCGCCGTCGTGGCCCTGCGCAGGCGGTTGCGGGACCGCACGGTGGAGAACGCCCTGGGCGTGCTCACCCCGTTCGCCACCTATCTGCCCGCGCAGGCCGTGGGCGTCTCCGGCGTCCTGGCAGTGGTCACCTGTGGTCTCATCCTCAGCCAGGCGGGCCCCAAGGTGATCAGCGCGGGCGCGCGAGTGCAGATCACCTGCTTCTGGGAGGTGAGCACCTCCATCCTCAACAGCGCTCTCTTCGTCCTGGTCGGCATTCAGACACCCGCCATCGTCAGCGCGATCGGCTCCGTCTCCCCGGGACACGCGGCCATCACCGCCTTGCTGGTCAGCGGCGTGGTGATCGCCACCCGCGTGCTGTGGCAGTACTCGGTGCCCTACGTCATCCGCGCCGTCGACCGCCGCCCCGTCCAGCGCACACTGCGGACCGGTGCCCGGCAGAGGTTCCCACTCGCCTGGAGCGGGGTGCGCGGGGCCGTGTCGCTGGCGGCCGTCCTCGCCGTCCCGGCCACCACCACCGCGGGCCGGCCGCTCGCGGGACACGGTCTGCTGGTCTTCACCGCCGTCACCGTCATCCTGGTCACACTGCTCCTCCAGGGGACGACCATGCCTGCGGTGATCCGCTGGTCCGGACTGCACGGAGATCCCGACGAGACCACCGAGGAACGCCGCGCCCACCGCCACATCGCCGCCGCCGCAGTGGAAGCCCTCCCCGAGCACGCCGAGCGCCTGAAAACGCCGCCGAAGACCGCCGAGGCCATCCTGAGCGAACTGCGCCAGTACGCCGCCGAGGACGCGGAACCACTGGACGATTCCGGCGCGCGTGCCGGGCTCGAACTGCGCCGCGCCCTGATCGGCGTCAAACGCAGCGCCCTGATCCGCCTGCGGGACCAGCGCAGCATCGACGACATCGTCCTGCGCCGACTGCAGCTGCTCCTGGACATCGAGGAGATCAGGGTCGAGCTGGCCCTGAGTGACTTCACCGATCCGCCGCCGTAACCACCGGCCGGCGAAAGCGGGGGCCCGTACGGGCGGCCGCCCCGGATCGGCGCCCAGAGCGAGCAGCAGGCCGCCGGCGGCATCTTCGCCCCGCTACGCGTGCTCGCCCACAAGACCTGGGGCCTCACCCGCCTGGTACCGACCTGTACCGCGTACCAACAGGTCATCGCCACCCTCGGCCATGTCCCCGGCTGGCCCGTGGACGTGGCCACAGGCGACCGGCTTGCACACGCCATAGCGGCGGCCCAGCAGCTGCCCGGATCATTCGGGCCCGTGCGCCGCTGGGGGAGCAGGCGGAGAGGCCGGGTAGTCGGCGGTGAGGATGCCGGAGACGCTCTGCGCGGCACCGGTGAGGAACCCGGCAAGGTCGGCGCGGGACCGGGTGGCGTGCGTGGTGGTCATCAAGGTCGCCGGCGCCATCTTCCGCAGCGCCGCCGCCCTCGGCATGGACGCCGTCCTGCTGTCGCCCGACTGCGCCGACCCGCTCTACCGGCGCGCCGTCAAGGTCTCCATGAGCGCCGTCTTCGCCGTCCCGTACGCCCGCCTGGACCCCTGGCCCGCCGCGCTCGACACCGTCCGCGAGGCCGGCTTCACCCTGCTCGCCCTCACCCCCGCCGACGACGCCGTCGACCTCCACAGCCTCGCCCCGCACGGCCTCCCCAAGGCGGCCCTCATGCTCGGCGCCGAGGGCGACGGCCTCACTCCCCGCGCCATCGCCGCCGCTCACCACCCCGTCCGCATCCCCATGGCCCACGGCATCGACTCCCTCAACGTCGGCGCCGCCGCAGCCGTGGCCTTCTACGCCGTCACCATCCCCACCCCATAACCTCGCCCCGGTGGTGGGTGCGGTCCTCGTGCCGGGACTCGGCCCGCTCGACCTCTCACGCCGCTTCGGTGTCGACGAGGTGTTGTGCCGCAGCGACCGCGCTACCGCCCGGCCGCTGCCGACAGCGCTGCGCCGCAGGTCGGCCCGCCCGGCTTCCCGCGGTCAGCCTGCGGGGGCGGTCGGTGGGGCTGGGGCGGCGGCGGGGGGCTGGGTGGTGGCCCCGGGCCAGGATTCGTCGAGGGTGCCGTCGGGACGGACGGCGTAGCGGGTGGAGGTGACGGCGCCGGTGGCGGCCGCGCGTTCCTCGCGGACGACCGTGCTGCCGTCGAGTCGCCAGGTGGCCGCCGCCTGCGGGTCCGCCACCGAGGTGCGGGAGGCGGTGGCGACCGGGGCGTCCCCGGCGAAGGTGTAGAGCTGGACGAGGTCGACCGGCGCCGAGCCCTCCGCCCGCCGCAGGACGACCACCGCGGCCGGCTGGTCCTTGTACCGGGCCGGCAGCACCGCGCTCAGCGCGACCTGCGGCCCGGCCCCGACCGAGTGCCCGTTCTGCAGTGCGATGGCAGGCCCGCCGGCCCCGTCGGAGTAGCTGCGGTTGGGCCAGTCCACCGCCGGCACCGGCGCCTGCGGCGGCGTCAGCCCGCCGTCCGCGGCCCCGCGCGCCGCTGCCGGGAGCGGCGCGGTCGAGGCCTGCCGTGCGACGTCCGACGACGACCCCGGCACCGCCTGCTCGCCGCCGCTCGTACCGCTGTTGGCGCCGGAGCCCGCGTTCGTCACCACTGCGGTCGGGGGCCGCACGCTCTGGTTGCCGCGGTTCTCGCACCCCTGCGCCGCCGCGATGGCCAGGGCCACGCCGATGGTCACCGTGACGAAGACCACCAGCCGCTGCCGGAGCAGCCGCTGCCGGGAGGTGCCGGGCCGCCCACCGGGGGAGGGGGTGTGCTGGCGGTCCCTGGGCCGTGCCCGGTCGCGGGGGCCGGGGCGGGCGGGGGGCGGGGTCTGCGGACGGTCCGGACGCTCCCGCAGCGGGCGGGTCACCGGCGTCGCCTCGGGCCGGGGGACGGGAGGGGCGGGCCCCGGCGGGCGCCTGTCTCCACCGCCCGCACCCACACCCCGTTC
>NZ_JBHVFE010000384.1:0-8684 GCF_042801945.1 Kitasatospora sp. NPDC057542 | reverse complement strand
GAATCGTTGGTCAACAGCGCCCCGGAACGCCAGCCCCCGGCGGGGCCGGAGCCGGGAACGGCGGCGGGCGGGCGAGGGCTGCTGCCCTTCGCCGGCCGTCCGCGATTCCGTTCCGGTTACCGTGCGCCCCACTCCTGGTCGGTGGAGACGATCTCGCGGCCGAGCGGCATCAGCGAGACCGGGATCATCTTCAGGTTGGCCCACCCGAAGGGGATGCCGATGATCGACAGGAACAGCGGAATGCTGGTGATCAGGTGCCCGAGCGCCAGCCACCACCCGGCGAACACCAGCCAGATGACGTTCCCCACGCAGGACGCCGGCCCGGCGTCCGGCCGCTCCACCGCCGTCCGCCCGAACGGCCACAGGATGAACCCGGCGATCCGGAAGGACGCGATGCCGAACGGAATCGTGATGATGAGCACGCAGCAGATAATTCCTGCAAGCGTGTAGGCAAGCGCCATCCAAATGCCGCAGAAAATCAGCCAGATGACATTGAGGATGAACTTTATCGCCTTCATGGGCGGTACCTTCTCACGACTGGTGGTCTTGCATCTACGACCTGGCCATGCCCGCCTCCGAACGTGTCTATGCCCCCTAGGGGTCGTTTCTCCGGGCTCCGTCCGGGGCACTGCCCAGCCCACGGCCGGGACGACGCCCACCGCATTCGGACGCAACCGGGCCTGGGAAGGGCAGTGCCACGGCTGGGGTAGCGTTCCACTTTCCAGCAACCGGCCTGCCCTGTCGGCCCCTTGACCGGAAGACCTGATGATCGAGGCAAGCTTCTCGGCCGCCCCTGCTCTTTTGCCCGTGTTCGCTGTTCTCGGGTTGATGTTCTCCGCCGCAACCGCCTGGTGGGCCCGGCGGAAGGGCGTCACGGTGTTGCCGGCCGTGCTGTGGGGGCTCAGCCTGGCGGGCGAGCTGGCGGTGACGCTGACGCCGACGGCCGCCGGGTACTCGGGGCGGCCGAGTTGCACGATCGGGCCCGGCATGTGGGTCGACGCGACGGCGCAGCAGGGGCTGATGAACGTCGCGCTCTACGTTCCGCTGACGTTCTTCGGCGTGCTGCTGTCCCGCAGGCCGGCCACCGTGCTGGCGGGCTGTGTCGTGCTGTCCGGTGTCACCGAGGTCGTCCAGACCCTGCTCGGGACCGGACGTGCCTGCGACGGGGCGGACTTCGTCGACAACGCGGCCGGCGCGCTGCTGGGGGCGGCCCTCGCCGTCGGCTGGCTGCTCGTGCGGCGACGCGGCCTCCCCCGGGCACGCCGGGACCTCGTCCACGGGCTGGTGCTGGGTGTCGTCGGGCTGGCCGGCGTCGGACTGGTGGTGCACTTCGGCGTCCGGACGTACCGGGACGCGCCGGGCTTCGCCGCCGCGCCGTCCGATGACATCGTGACGGCACAGCGGGTGGCGGAGGGCCTGTTCGGTCCGCGCACCCTGGTGACCACCACCACGACCACCGCCGACCCGGGGTTGCCCCAGCAGATCATGGACGTCACCACCGACCGTGGCGAATTCCGGATCGAGCAGCCCAGCGGCCGCCTGCTCGCCGCCACCGCCACCGCGCCCCCCGCTGCCGACTCGCCTGCCCTCACCCCGGAGCAGGTCGTCGCGGCCGGCACGGCCTTCGTCGACACCTGGTTCGCCGACCGGATCGCGGGCCTGACCCCGACCGTCACCCCCGCCGGTCCGAACGGCTCTTCCCGAACGCTCAGTTACCGCCGAGACGGTGAGGCCTCAGGGCGGCCGCCGGTGCACGTCGACCTGACCGTGGCCGCCGACGGCCGCATCCTGACGGTCACGTCGTAGCCGTCCGGCGGCTCATGCCGGGCGGGGGAGGTAGGCCAGGCCGTGGGCGCCCGGGGCGGCGAGCTTGGGGATGGTCAGGCGGGAGACGCGGGTGAGGGTGTCCAGGTCGATGATGTCGACGGTGGAGGAGACGACGCCGGCGACGTAGGCGAGGCCGCCGTCCGGGGAGGAGGCGATGGTGAGGGGGAAGAGGCCCACCTCGACGGATCCGATCAGGCGGTGGTCTTCGGAGGCGAACACGGTGAGGCGGCCGGGGAGTTGGCGGCCCAGGGCGGAGCCGGGGTCGGGCGCCGACCGGACCTCGCCGACCAGGAGCCTGCCGGTCGAGGTGAGGTGGACCGGGAGGGCCGGGGACTGCGTGGGGAGGACGGCCGTGACGGTCGCGGTCGGAACGTCGATGACGCGGATGCCGGGGGCCGCGGCGGGGGCGGCGGAGGTGGAGAGGTACGGGCCGGCGGCGTAGACCCGGGTGCCGTCGGGGGAGACGGCCAGGCCTTCACTGCCGGGAACCTCGACCTTGGCGGTCAGAACCCCGCGTTCGAGGTCCACGACCGAGACGAAGGGAGCCTCCTTGTTGGTGGCGAAGCCCGTCCGGCCGTCCGGGGTGACGGCGAACCAGTGCGGGCCGGGGGCGTCGGTGTCGATCCGGCCGAGCGGGCGGCGGGTCTCGGTGTCGATGACCACGACGCCGCCGGGGCGGTCCTCGCCGCCCTCCACACTGACGTAGAGGCGGCGCCGGGCCGTGTCCAACGCCAGTCCGTGTGGGCCGTGTTCGGGGGCGAGGTCGATCACGTCGACGATGCGGCGGGTGTCGGCGTCGATGACGGTCAGCTCGGTGCGGCGGCCGCTGTTGGCGTGGTAGTAGCCCGAGTGGTAGGCGCTGCTGCACCAGAGCAGCCGCTGGGTCGGGTCGAAGCACAACTCGTGCGGCTCGGCGAGGACGTTGACGGTGTCGAGGTGGCGGTCGGTGGCGGCGTCGAAGAACGACACGGTCGGGCCGCTCTGACTGACGACGGCGAGGACGTCACCGCAACGGGCGGCACGGGAGAGCTGTGACATGAGGACTCCTCAGGGAGGGCTTCGCGGTCACCTCCACCTTCGTCGGCGGCACCGGCGGCAGCAATGCAAGAATCGGCATCGGATAGTTGCCTAGAACGCAAAGACAGAGCTCAGGAGCTTGCTTCCGATGGACCTCAACCTGCTGCGGGCCCTGGACGCCCTGCTCCAGGAGAACAGCGTGACCCGCGCGGCCGAGCGGCTCGGCACCTCGCCGGCGGCCGTCAGCCGGATGCTGGCCCGGCTGCGCCGCGCCGTCGAGGACCCGCTGCTGGTGCGCGCCGGGCAGGGCCTGGTCCCGACCCCGCGGGCGATCGAACTGCGGGACGAGGTGGGCGCGTTGCTGCGAGGCTGCGACAACGTGCTGCGTCCCGGCGCCGGGTTCGACCCCGTGCACCTCGACCGCACCTTCACGGTGCAGGCAGGTGAGCTGCTGCTGGTGCGGACGGCCGGCGCCCTCGCCGAGCGGGTCCGGGCGCAGGCGCCGCGGGTGGACGTGGTGTTCCTGCCGGAGACCCTGGAGGGCGGTCCGGCGCTGCGACAGGGCCTGGTGGACGTCGAGCTGGGCGTGCTCGGACACCTGGACCCGGAGGTCCGCACCCGCCGGCTGCTGAGCGTCCCGCTGGTCGGTCTCGCCCGTAGCGGTCACCCGCTGTTCGACGGCCGCCGGATCACGGCCCGGCGCTTCGCCGCCGTGGACCACATCGGCGTCTCCCGGCGCGGCAAGCGGCTCGGCCCGATCGACACCGCGCTGGCCGGACTCGGGCTGCGGCGCCGGGTGGCGGTCGTCGTGCCCAGCCACACCGGCGCGATGCTGCTCGCCCGGGACAGCGACCTGATCACCCTCGTCCCGGCGGACTGGCTGCCGGACACCATCGCCGCGCTGGGCCTGCGCACCTTCCCGATCCCGCTGGACCTCGCCGCGCTGGAGCTGGGGATGGCCTGGCACCCGCGCAACTCGGCCGATCCGGGCCACCACTGGTTCCGCGAGCACGTGGCGGCCGCGGTGCTGGGCGGTGCGGTGGCCGAGGCGGCGGAGGACTGAAGCGCCGCGGGCACCGATGACACGGTAGGAGCCGGGAGGGTGAACGGGGCGGCCCCGGCTCGGCTCGCGGCGTAGGGCCGGGATACCCTGCGGGGGTACACGAAGGCGGGCGGGAGGGGAGGCGGAGGATGGCGCGGTTGCGGCCGTTCGGCCGGCCGGTGCCGTGGGCGCTGCGTCTGCTGCTGTTCGCCGCGCTGCTGCTCGGCATCGTGACCATGCACACGCTCGGCCATCCGGGCGGCGGGCACGGCTCCGGTGGGCACGGCGGCTCCGTCGGGCACGGGGGAGCGGGGACGCATGCCTCCGCGATGCACTCGGCGGAACACTCCGCGATGCGACCGGCCGAGGCCGGGCAGCACGGCCCGGCCGTCGAACCCGTGCACGCCGACCGCCCAGCCGTCGCCGCCGACGCGGTGGCGGCCGACCCCATCGCCCCCGGCGGCATGGACCCGATGGCGGTCTGCCTCGCCGTCCTGGCCGGCTGGACCCTGCTGCTCCTCGCCGGCCCGCTGCTGCGCCGCAGCGGCGACGCCGCCGCCGAGGTGCGGGCCCGGCTGCTGCGGGCCGTCCGCGCGCTGCCCCCGCCCGGGGGCGGGCGGATACTCCTCACCCGGCTTTCGGTGCTGCGTCAGTAGGCGCGCGCCCGCCGTTCCGCGCCCGCGCCCGCTGAGGGCCGCCCGCGCGCACAGCCACGCGCCCCGATCGCGCCCCGCAGCGCCCGCGCACGGAACGGCCGACGCGACGTCCTGCACACCCACACACCGCACGAGGTGCACTCCGCCATGCGCACACCCACCCGTCGTACCGTCCTCGGCGCCGCGCTCGCCGCCGCCGGGACCGGCCTGCTCACCGCCTGCTCCTCCGACTCCATGAAGGGCATGGACCACGCGTCCATGAACCACGGCTCCACGAGCGGCCCGGCCGCCGCCCCGCCCGGCTACCTCGCCCCGAACGGCCCCGAGGTCGCTGCCGCCGAGGCCCGGCGCAATCCCGGCCCGGAGCGGAAGGTCACGCTCACCGCCACCGAGACCACCCTCGACCTCGGCGGCCGCACCGTCCGCAGCTGGGCCTACGGTGACCGCCTGCCCGGCCGGGAGGTGCGTGCCACCGTCGGCGACACGCTCGCCGTCACCCTCGCCAACCACCTGCCGCAGTCCACCTCGCTGCACTGGCACGGCCTCGCGCTGCGCAACGACATGGACGGCGTGCCGGGCGTGACCCAGGCCGACGTCAGGCCCGGCGCCTCCTTCGAGTACCGCTTCGCACTCACCCACCCGGGCACGTACTGGTTCCACCCGCACTCCGGCGTCCAGCAGGACCGCGGCCTGTACGCCCCGCTGATCGTCGAGGACCCCAGGGAGCCGCTGGCCTACGACAAGGAGTGGGTCGTCGTCCTGGACGACTGGGTGGACGGCGTCGACGGCAGCACCCCGGACGCCGTCCTCGCCGAACTCGCCAAGGGCATGGGCGGGATGGACCACTCGGGCGGCTCCGGGCGCGACATGTCCGGGATGCCGGGCCACGACATGCCGGGGATGCCCGGGACGGACACCGGCGGCACCCCGGGCGCCGGAGCCTCCGGCCCCGGCCGGATGCTGATGGGTGCTCGGAGCCCGCTGCTGGGCGGCGACGCCGGAGACGTCGCCTACCCGTTCCACCTGGCCAACGGCAGGCTCGCCGGCGCGCCCGAGACCTTCACCGCCAAGCCCGGCGACCGGATCCGCATCCGGCTGGTCAACGCGGGCGGCGACACCGCCTACCGGGTCGCCCTCGGCGGCCACGAGCTGACCGTCACCCACACCGACGGCTTCCCGGTCGAACCGGCCACCGTCCAGGCGCTGCTGCTCGGCATGGGCGAGCGCTACGACGTGCTGGTCACCGCCCAGGACGGCGTCTTCCCGCTGACCGCGCTGGCCGAGGGCAAGAACGCCACCGCCCTGGCCGTGCTGCGCACCGGCGGCGGCGCCGCGCCCGACGCCGCCGTCCGCCCGGCCGAGCTGGACGGCCGGCTGGTCACCGCCGGGCAGCTCAAGGCCGCCCCGGGCGTCCGGCTGCCCGCGAAGGCGCCCGACCGCACGGTGAAGCTGGAACTCACCGGGGGGATGGCGAAGGCCGACTGGGCGTTCAACGGCCGCCGGTACGACCCGGCGCAGCGCTACCCGGTTGCGGCGGGCGAGCGGGTGCGGCTGGAGTTCCGCAACAGCACCACCATGTGGCACCCCGTCCACCTGCACGGCCACAGCTTCGCGCTGCCCGGCGACGGCCCGCGCAAGGACACCGCGATCGTGCTGCCGGGCGCGACCCTGGCCGTCGACTTCGACGCCGACAACCCGGGACTGTGGATGGTGCACTGCCACAACGTCTACCACGCGGAGACGGGCATGATGACCGTCCTCGGTTACCGGGCCTGACCCCGCGCTCCCCCCCCGAGGAAAGGGGCGCGGGTTTCACCCCCGGAAGGACCCCGAACCGATCCACCGGTTCGGGGTCGATCCGTTCCCGGCACCCGACCCAGGGCATCGTGCCACCGGCGCCGACCTGCGCGGCCATGACGTTTTCTTAACGCGGGCCGGTAGCGGATTCTTAACGCCGGTCGCATAGCCTGGCGCACTGCCGTCGCCCGACGGCGTTTTACGGGGTCTTTAAACAAGAGGTGCAAGGTGGTTTCGTCGGGTTCGACGGAGACGACGGAGTCGGACGCGCCGTCGGCGCGAATACGCCTCCGCAGCTGGCTGCTGGAGGACGTGACCGCGGAGACGCCGGCGCAGCAGTCCGCTGCGGAGGGCGCCCCGGAGACGTCGCACGAGGGCGCGGCGGCGGGGGACTCCGCCGCGCACGGTGCGCACGCCGGCCAGCGCTGGTGGCGGGTGATGTGCCTGACCGGCCTGGACTACTTCTCGACGCTCGGCTACCAGCCGGGCATCGCAGCCCTCGCCGCGGGCGTGCTGTCGCCGATCGCGACCATCGTGCTGGTGGTGGTCACCCTGCTGGGCGCACTGCCGGTCTACCGGCGGGTGGCCAAGGAGAGCCCGCACGGCGAGGGCTCGATCGCGATGCTGGAGCGGCTGCTGTCGTTCTGGAAGGGCAAGCTGTTCGTCCTCGCGCTGCTCGGCTTCGCGGCCACGGACTTCCTGATCACCATCACGCTGTCCGCCGCCGACGCGAGCGCGCACCTGGTGGAGAACCCGCACCTGACCGGCTTCCTCGGCGGCAGGCAGGTGCTGATCACGCTGATCCTGGTGGCCCTGCTCGGCGCGGTCTTCCTCAAGGGCTTCAGCGAGGCGATCGGCCTGGCGGTGTTCCTGGTCGGGACGTACCTGGTGCTGAACGTGGTCGTGGTGGCCGTCGGTCTCTGGAAGATCATCGAGGCGCCGCACGTGGTCACCGACTGGACGGACGCGCTGACCGTCCAGCACGGCAATCCGATCGTCATGGTCGGCGTGGCCCTGGTGACCTTCCCGAAGCTGGCGCTCGGCCTGTCCGGCTTCGAGACCGGCGTCGCCGTGATGCCGCACATCAAGGGCGACCCCGACGACACCGAGGCGAACCCGGCCGGCCGGATCCGCGGCACCCGCAAGCTGCTGACCACCGCCGCCGTGATCATGAGCGTGTTCCTGATCACCACCAGCTTCATCACCACGCTGCTCATCCCGGCCGACCAGTTCAAGGCCGGCGGTGACGCCAACGGCCGCGCCCTGGCCTACCTGGCGCACGAGTACCTGGGGGGCGCCTTCGGCAGCGTCTACGACCTCTCCACCATCGCGATCCTCTGGTTCGCCGGCGCCTCCGCCATGGCGGGCATGCTCAACCTGCTGCCCCGCTACCTGCCGCGCTACGGCATGGCCCCGCACTGGGCCCGCGCGGTGCGGCCGATGGTGATCGTGCTGACCCTGGTCGGCTTCCTGGTCACCTGGATCTTCGACGCCAACGTGGACGCCCAGGGCGGCGCGTACGCGACCGGTGTGCTGGTGCTGATCAGCTCCGCCGCCATCGCGGTGACCATCGCCGCGCACAAGAAGCGCGAGCGAGGCTGGACCGTCGCCTTCGCGGTCATCGCGGCGATCTTCCTCTACACCACCGTGCTGAACGTGCTGGAGCGGCCGGACGGTCTGAAGATCGGTGCCTGCTTCATCGCCGGGATCATCCTGGTCTCGCTGCTGTCCCGGCTGCGCCGCGCCTTCGAGCTGCGCGTCACCAACGTGGCCCTGGACGATGTGGCGGAACGTTTCATCAGGGACTACGCACACCGCCCGCTGCGGCTGATCGCCAACGAGCCGAGCCACCGCGACGTCGCCGAGTACCGCGACAAGATCCGCCAGATCCGCGCCGACAACGACATCCCCGGCGAGGACGACCTGGTCTTCGTCGAGGTGACCGTCCGCGACGCCTCCGACTTCGAGGCCGAGCTGACCGTGCGCGGCGAGGTGCTGCACGGCCGCTACCGGGTGCTCACCCTGGAGAGCTCCAGCATCCCGAACGCGCTCGCCGCGCTGGCGCTGAACATCCGGGACCGCACCGGGCAGCAGCCGCACCTCTACTTCGAGTGGACCGAGGGCAGCCCCTTCGCGCAGTTCCTGCGGTTCTTCCTGTTCGGGCAGGGCGAGGTCGCACCGGTCACCCGCGAGGTGCTGCGCGAGGCCGAGCCGGACCGCTCGCGCCGCCCGCGCGTCCACGTCGGCTGATCGCCGCCCGTCCGCCCACGGCCCGTCCGCTCCCCTTGAGCGGGCGGGCCGTCGGTGTGTCCGGCGGGAACGACGGAGCGCCGCCCGCGCCGGGG
>NZ_JBHVFE010000383.1:0-8685 GCF_042801945.1 Kitasatospora sp. NPDC057542 | reverse complement strand
GCCCGGGCGCTCGCCGGGGCCGCCGCCTGGAGCCGCGAACAGCCCCGCCAGGCCGCCCCCGCACCGCCGTTGACCCCGCGGGAGCACGAGGTGCTGCGGTGGGCGGCGACCGGCCGGACCAACCCGGAGATCGCCGCCCGACTGGGCCTGACCTGCAACACGGTGACGGGCTACCTCAAGTCCGCGATGCACAAGCTCGGTGTCCGCAACCGGACCGAACTCGCCCTCGCGGCCCGGGAGTCGGGGCTGGTCAGTTGACCTGGCGATCCCGCCCGGTCCAGTACGGCTCGCGCAGCCGGAACTTCTGCAGCTTCCCGGTGGCGGTGCGCGGCAGGGCGTCCCGGAACTCCACCGTGGTGGGCGACTTGTAGCCGGCCAGCCGCTGCTTGCAGTGCGCGATCAACTCGGCCTCGGTGACCGCCCCGTGGCCCTCCCGGAGGACCACCAGCGCCTTCACCGTCTCGCCCCACTTCTCGTGCGGCACCCCGATCACCGCCGTCTCGGCCACCGCCGGGTGGTCGTACAGGCAGTCCTCCACCTCGATCGAGGAGACGTTCTCCCCGCCGCTGATGATGACGTCCTTCTTGCGGTCGGAGATGGTCAGCTGGCCGTCCGTGAGGGTGCCGCCGTCGCCGGTGTGGAACCAGCCGTCCCGCAGCGCCTCGGCGCTCGCCTCGGGCTGCTGCCAGTAGCCGTCCAGCACGGTGTTGGAGCGCACCAGCACCTCGCCCTGGGCGTCGACCCGCAGCTGGGTGCCGAGCGCCGGGGCGCCCGCCTGCACCAGCCTCTCGGCCCGCTCGGCGGCCGGCAGCACGTCCCACTCGGCCCGCGAGCGGTTGACCGTGACCACCGGGGAGGTCTCGGTCAGGCCGTAGAGCTGCATGAACTCCCAGCCCAGCTGCTCCTCGACCTGCTGCACCACCGAGGTCGGCGGCGGGGCGCCGGCCACGATCATCCGCACCCGGTCCCGGCCGGGCACCGGGCCGTCCCAGTCGGCGGCCGCGTCCAGCACCATCTGGACCACGGCGGGAGCGCCGGACAGGAAGGTCACCCCGTGCCGCTCGACCCGGCGCAGGATCTCCGCGCCGTCCACCTTGCGCAGCACGATGTGCCGGGCGCCCAGACCGGTGAGCGAGAACGGCAGGCCCCAGCCGTTGGCGTGGAACATCGGCAGGGTGTGCAGGTAGACGTCCCGGTCGCTCGCGCCGTAGTGCAGGCCCATCAGGGTCGCGTTCAGCCAGACGTTGCGGTGGGTGAGCTGAACGCCCTTGGGGCGGGCGGTGGTTCCGCTGGTGTAGTTGATGGTGGCGGTGTCGTTCTCGTCCACCGCGTACCGCCGCGGGGTGCCGTCGAAGTCGTACAGCACGGCGTCGCTGTCCGCGCCGAGCACGAACTTGTGCTTGGCCACCACCCCGCTCAGGGCGTCCGCGACCTCGGGATCGACCAGCAGCACGGAGGCGCCGCTCTGCTCGACGATGTACGACACCTCCTCGGCCTTCAGCCGGAAGTTCACCGGCACCAGCACCCGGCCGTACCCGCTCACCCCGAAGAACGAGGTCAGCAGCCGGGCCGAGTTGTGGGAGACGATCGCGACCCGCTCGCCCGGCCCGACACCGAGCCGGTCCAGCCCGGCGGCCTGGGCCCGGGCCAGCTCGGCGACCCTGCGGTAACTCAGCTCGCCCCAGGATTCGGCCGGCTGCACCGGCTCGTCGACAATGCCGACCCGGTCGCCGTAGACCAGCTCGGCCCGGTCGAGGAAGTCCATCACGGAGAGTGGAATCTGCATGGGGCCCACTGTCCTCTCCCGTCCGACCCCTGCACACCCCCGATCGGGGGTGTCACCCGTCCGTGCGTACCCCGTCCCCGCCCACCCCGGCCGCCGCCAGTGCCGCCACCAGCCGGTCCCGGGCCTCGGTCTGGGCGGCGATCCGGCGTTCCAGCACCGCCAGCCGCTCCCTGGCGATCCCCAGCACCCGTTCGGACGGCCGGCCCGACAGCACGTCCCCGTCCAGGCAGCCCAGCAGCGGCCGGAGGTCCTCCAGGGTGAGCCCGGCGGCCACCAGCGCACGGATGTTGCGCACCCGGACGACCGCCGACTCGCCGTACTCGCGGTAGCCGTTCGGCGCGCGCCCGGAGTCGATCAGCCCGGCCTGCTCGTAGTGCCGCAGAGCGCGCGCGGTACTGCCCGTCCGGGCCGCCAGCTCGCCGATCCGCACCGCCACCCGTCCCCTCCCGGTCAGCCCGCCAGCGCGCCGCCGTCCACCGACAACACTACGCCGGTCACGAACGAGGCCTGTGGCGAGGCGAGTCGGGTGATCGCCCAGGCCACCTCCGCCGGGCGGCCGATCCGGCCCAGCGGGGTGTGCTCGATCTGCCACTTCCGGATCGCCGCCCGCTGCTCGGGGCCGTACCCGGAGTGGTCGCCGATCGGGGTGTCGATCGCCCCGGGCGCCACCGCCACCACCCGGATCCCGCGCGGCGCCAGTTCCACCGCCCAGCTGCGGGTGACCGTCTCCAGCGCCGCCTTGCTCGCCGCGTACACCGAGTTGCCCGGCCAGCCGCGCTGCCCGACGGCGGTGCTGACGTTGACCACCACGCCCCGGCTCCGCTCCAGCGCGGGCAGCGCGGCCTGCCCGAGCAGCACCGGGGCGACCAGGTTGGTGGCCAGCAGCGTCTCGACGCCCGCCCGGTCGAAGCCGCCGAGGCCCTGCCGGCCGTCCACGATCCCGGCGTTGTTGACCAGCACGTCCAGCCGCCCGAACCGCTCCAGCGCCGCCCGGACGATCTCCCCCGGCGCATCCGGCCCGGTCACGTCCGCGGCCAGCGGCTCGATCAGTGCCGGGTGCGCGGCCGCCGTCCCGGCCAGCGGTTCGAACCGCCGTCCGACCGCCAGCACCCGCGCCCCCTCGGCCGCGAAGGCCCGCGCCGTCTCCCGCCCGATCCCCGTCCCGGCCCCGGTGACCACCACGACCCTGCCCTGCGTCCCGCTCTCTTCGCTCATGGGCCCCACCCTCCGACCCTGCCGCCAACGTCAGGGTCAAGCGGGAACCCCACCCTCCGCTTGCTGAGCCCGGCGCGAACAGCGGGCCGGGCCCCGCCGTCCGAGCACGCCCGAGCCCTCCGCCTGCTAGGAAGGCCGCAACGCACGGTTCACCCACGGGGAGTACATCCATGAACGACCAACGGCCCGGCACACTCTACGAGGCCGCCGGCGGCAGCGACGTCCTGGTGGGAGGGCCTCAAGTGACCGTCACCGCGCCGCCCCTGACGGCCGACGGCCTGCTGCTGCGCCCCTTCGAGGACGCCGACGCGCCCGCCCTGATCGAGGCCTACCGGGACGAGACCCTGCGCCGCTTCACCCGTACCCCGGTGGACGACGCCGAGCAGGCCGCGCACTGGCTGCGTCTCCAGTACGAGGGCCGGGCGGCCGGCACCCGGTACAGCTTCGCCGTCCTGGACGGCGGCGAGCTCGTCGCCAACGTCGCGCTCAAGTACCCCGCTCCCGGCGGGGAGAGCGCCGAGGTGGGCTACTGGACGGCGGCCCCGGCCCGCGGCCGGGGGGTGGCCCCGCGCGCGGTGGAGGCCCTCACCCGCTGGGCCTTCGCCACCTTCGCCGAGGACGGCCTGCGCCGGATAGACCTGTTGCACCAGGTGGACAACCTCGCCTCCTGCCGGGTCGCGGAGAAGGCCGGTTACCCGTTCGAGGAAGTGCTCCCGGCCTTCCCGCCGTTCCCGTTGGACGGCCACCGGCACTCCCGGAAAAGGCTGGACGAACCCGAACGGGGCAGGTCAGAGTAGCCGCATGGCTTCTCTGGTACGACACGTGACGATCGACTGCGCCGACGCGCACGCCCTGGCCACCTTCTGGGCCCAGGCGCTGGACGGCACCCTGGGCGAGGACGACAACCCGGGCGACGAGGAGGCGGTGGTGAACTCCGCCGGCGCCTCGCTGCTCTTCATCCGGGTGCCCGAGGGCAAGTCGGCCAAGAACCGGGTCCACCTCGACCTCCAGCCGCAGGACCGCAGCCGGGACGAGGAGGTGGCCCGCCTGGTCGCCCTGGGCGCCACCGTACTGGCGGACCGCCGCACCCCGGACGGCAAGGGCTGGGTCACCCTGGCCGACCCGGAGGGCAACGAGTTCTGCGTCGAGCGCAGCCAGGCCGAGCGCATCGCCACCGAGAGCGCCTGACCGAGGGCGTCTGACCGACCGGATCAGTCCGGCCACTCGCCCATGGCCGCCCGCCAGTTCCACGAGGACTTGCGCGGGCGGCCGTTCAGTTCCCCGCGCCCGGTGCACCAGAGCAGGACTTCAGCGGGGTGGGCGGCCGGCTCCTGCGGAAAGAGCCGGTCGAGCACGAAGCGGCACAGCTCGGCGGGCGGCTGCCAGGGCAGGCCGAGGCCGCTGGTGATGTCGTGGGTGTGGAGAAGGGTTTCGGCGACGCCCATCGCGGCGAAGCCGAGCGGATCGCACGGCCCGTGGTGGTAGGCGCGCAAGTCGGGCGGGGCGGCGTCCAGGGCGGTGGCGAGGAGCCGCCCGGCGGCGGTGACCACGGTGAGCACCTGGGCCGGGTCCGCCTCGGGCCGCACGGTGAGGTCCAGCGGCAGGTAGCGGTCCCGGGGGCGGGCGGCGAGCTGGCCGGCGTAGGCGAGCAGGTCGTGGGCGATGTGGGCGGCGGTGTCGCGGCAGCTCCACTCCAGGAGCCCGGCGGGCACGTCCCAGTCGCGGTCCCCGGTGTGCGGGGTGAGCACCGCCAGCGAGACGTCCAGGGCGGTTCGTACGGCATCGCCGTTGCGCATGATCACTCCTTCGACGGAGCGTCACACGATAGACCCAGCACCCGGAATCGCGCAGGGCGGCCGCCCGACGATCGGTGAGCGCTTCACGCGATGTTCCTCGCGAGGGGTTCAGCCCAGCTGGATCGAGCGCTTGGCCAGGCCCATCCAGAACCCGTCGATGACACTGCGCTGGCTGTCCAGGTCGGCCTCGCCGGCGCCGAGGGTGACGAACAGCGGCGCGAAGTGCTCGGTGCGCGGGTGGGCCAGGCGCCCGGCCGGGGCCTTGTGCTCGAAGTCGAGCAGCGCGTCCAGGTCGTGGGCCTCCAGGGCGCGCCGGCCCCAGTCGTCGAACTCGGCCATCACCGAGGTGACCCGACCGTCGCTGCTGAGCGCCCGCAGGTTGTGGGTGAAGAAGCCGCTGCCGACGATCAGCACGCCCTCGTCGCGCAGCGGGGCGAGCTTGCGGCCGATCTCCATCAGCCGCTGCGGGTCGAGGGTGGGCAGCGAGACCTGGAGCACCGGGATGTCGGCGTCCGGGTACATCTCGACCAGCGGGACGTACGCGCCGTGGTCGAGCCCGCGGTCGGGGATGTCCTGGACGGGCGTGCCGGGGGCACGCAGCAGCTTGCGCACGCGCTCGGCGAGATCCGGCGCGCCGGGGGCGGCGTACTGGACCCGGTAGTAGTGCTCGGGGAAGCCCCAGAAGTCGTACACCAGCGGGATGGTGGTCACGGCGCCGAGGGCGAGCGGGGCCTCCTCCCAGTGGGCGGAGACCATGAGGACGGCTCTGGGCCGGGGCAGGTCGGCGGACCAGGCGGCCAGCTCGCCCGGCCAGACCGGGTCGTCGGCCAGCGGCGGCGCGCCGTGCGACAGGTACAGGGCGGGCATGCGCTCGGGGGCCGCGGTGCTCATGGCGTCCTCCTCAGGACCGTTGACCGAATAGGTAGTTCAAATTTGAACGTCTTCGCCGACGGTACACCCTCGTTCGAATTTGAACAACAGGAGTAGGCTTCGTCGCATGTCCCCACTGAACGAACCCCGCTGGCTGGACCCGGACGAGGCGGCCGCCTGGCGGGGCTTCGTCACCGCGAGCAACCTGCTGAACCGGCGGCTGGAACGCCAGCTCAAGGAGGACTCCGGACTCTCCCACCAGCAGTACGAGATCCTGGTGCACCTGTCCGCCGCCCCCGGCGACTCCCTGCGGATGACCGAACTCGCCGAGAAGCTGGTCACCTCCAAGAGCGGCCTGACCTACCAGGTCACCCAGCTGGAGCGGGCGGGCCTGGTCGCCCGCCGCTCCTGCCCCAGCGACGTGCGCGGCGTCATCGCCGAACTCACCGACCGGGGCCGGGAGGCACTGCGCCAGGCCGCACCCGGACACGTCGCCCTGGTGCGCGAGCTGCTGATCGACGTGCTCACCCGCGAGCAGCTCGCGGTGCTCGCCGAGGGCCTCGGCACGGTCAGTGCCCGGCTGCGCCTGGAGGACGCCTGAGGCCTGTCCGCCGGCTCCCGTCGAGCGAGGCCGCCCGCTCCGACAGCAGCTCCCGCTCCCGCTCGTTGCGGGTCAGCCCCGCCGCCCGCTCGAACTCCGCCCTGGCCTCCGCCGGCCGCCCCAGCCGGGCCAGCAGGTCGCCCCGCACGCTCGGCAGCAGGTGGTAGCCGCGCAGCGCCGGCTCCGCCGCCAGCTCGTCCACCAGCTCCAGCGCCGCGGCCGGGCCCCGGGCCATCGAGACCGCCACCGCCCGGTTCAGCGCCACCACCGGGGACGGTGACAGCGCCAGCAGCCGCTCGTACAGAGCGGCGATGGTCGCCCAGTCGGTGTCCGCGTACCGCCGCGCCTTGGCGTGGCAGGCGGCGATCGCTGCCTGCACCGAGTACGGCCCGGTGCCCGCCCGCTGCAGGGCGTCGAAGCCGCGCCGGATCAGCAGCCCGTCCCAGCGCGACCGGTTCTGCTCGGCCAGCAGCACCGGCCTCCCGTCCGGCCCGGTCCGGGCGGCCGTGCGCGAGGCCTGGAACTCCAGCAGCGCGGCCAGCCCGTGCGTCTCCGGCTCGGCGGGCATCAGCGCGGCCAGCACCCGGGCCAGCCGCAGCGCGTCCTCGCACAGCCGGGGGCGGAGCAGATCGTCCCCCGCGGTCGCCGAGTAGCCCTCGTTGAAGATCAGATAGATGACCTCCAGCACCGAGGAGAGCCGCTGCGCCCGGTCCTTCCCGTACGGCACCTCGAACGGCACCCCCGCCTTCGCCAGCGTCCGCTTCGCCCGGACGATCCGCTGCGCCACCGTCGGTTCGGGCACCAGGAAGGCGCGGGCGATCTCCGGCGTGGCCAGCCCGCCGAGCAGTCGGAGGGTGAGCGCGATCCGTGCCTCCGCCGACAGCACCGGGTGGCAGGCGGTGAAGATCAGCCGCAGCAGGTCGTCGTCGATGCCGTCCGGCTCGGCCGGTTCCGGGGGCGGCACCTCCTCCGCCGACCGCCCGACCTCGGCGAGCTTGCGGGCGTAGACCTCCCGGCGGCGGACCAGGTCGACCGCGCGGTGCTTGGCGGTGGCCGTCAGCCAGGCGCCCGGATTGTCCGGGACGCCCTCCCGAGGCCACCGCTCCAGCGCGGCCACCAGCGCGTCCTGCGCCAGCTCCTCGGCGATGCCGACGTCCCGGACGATCCGGGCGACCCCGGCGATGATCCGCGCGGACTCGATCCGGAACACCGTCTCGACGGCCGCCGCCGCGGTCTCGTGGGTAGCAGCCCTCTCCGTCACGGCCACCCATCAGAGCAGCCGGCGGAGACGGAGGCAAACACTGCCACGGCTGTTACTTCGGCGGCTCCGGCATCTCCTCGATCTGCCGGACCTCCGCCTCGACCGGCCAGTGCGCGGGGTGGGCCCGGAGGAAGCGCCGGGTCCACTCCAGGGCCTCGGCGTGGTCCTTGCACTGGAGGATGGCGTAACCGCCGACGACCTCCTTGGTCTCGGTGAACGGCCCGTCGGTGCAGCCGATCTTCCCGTCGTTCCAGGTCAGCCGGGTGCCCTGGGAGGTCGGGGTGAGGCCGGCGGTCTCCAGCATCACGCCGGCCTTGGTGATCTCCTCGAACAGGGCCCCCATCCGCTGCTCGAAGCCCGGGTCCGGCTCCCACCCGGCGCGGGACTGCTCGTCGATGCGGATCAGCGTCATGAAGCGCGGCATGGTGACTCCTCGGTCGTGCGGGCGGGGCCTCTCCCCGCCTCTCACCCCTGCGTCGAACGGGCCGGCGCCGGATCGACACCCGCTGCGAAGAATTTTTCCGGCTCTTCCCGATCCGCGCCCGGGGCGCGGGCCGGGGGCGTGGCGTCCGGGCCGCCCGTGGTCGAATGGTGCGCACGAACGAGCGATGGAGGGGAGACGCGGATGCTCGTGGACGTTCTCGGTGCGGTCGTCGAGGTACTGGGGGCGACGATCGGCGAGTCGAGGACGGAGGAGCGGAAGGAGCGCGACGCCTTCGCCGAGGGGCGGGTGGTGGTCTTCGAGGGCTGTGTCGCCGGCGCCCGGCCGTACTGCCGTCCGACCGCGGAGTTCCTGCACGCCTCGGCCACCGCGCTCGCGATCTCGCCGCTGCGCGAAACCAGCGCGCGGGCCCGCTACCTGCCGAGCGACTTGGTGCTGGTCGAGGTCCGGAAGCGGCGCGAGGACGACCCGAAGACCATCGAGAAGCACTGGACCGTGTTCGAGTGCCGGGACGGGGAGGACGTGGTCCTGATCGGCTGCGCCTCGGGCTGCGTCCGCTACGTCCGCCGGGCGCTGCAGTTCGAGGGCGACTGATCGCAGATTCCGGTCGAACCTGGGATGCGCCATCGCAATTGCGGATGAATGGCGGCTTCCAGCCTGGCAGTTGCGAATGCCCGAGTGGTCCCTCGGGTAGTCCTCCTCGCGGGCCACGGC
>NZ_JBHVFE010000382.1:0-8760 GCF_042801945.1 Kitasatospora sp. NPDC057542 | reverse complement strand
CCCTCGGCATCCAGGTCGAACCGCACGCCGGGCGCTCCCCCGAGGACGCCGTCCGCCTCGCCCGCGAGGCGGCGGCCGACGGGGTGGACGCGGTGGCCGTGGTCGGCGGCGACGGCATGATCAACCTCGCCCTCCAGGCCCTGGCCGGCACGCCCGTCCCGCTCGGCGTGATACCGGCCGGCACCGGCAACGACCACGCCCGCGAGTACGGCCTTCCGCTCGGCGACCCCGAGGCCGCCGCCGACGTCATCGCCGCCGGGCGCACCCGCAGCGTCGACCTCGGCCGGATCACCGGCCCGGACGGAGCCGTCCGCTGGTACGGCTCCGTCCTCGCCACCGGCTTCGACTCACTGGTCAGCGACCGCGCCAACCGGCTGCGCTGGCCGCGCGGCCGGATGCGCTACAACCTCGCCATCGTCGCCGAGTTCGCCAACCTGCGCCCGCTGCCGTTCCGCATCACCCTTGCCGACGGCACCGTCATCGAACGCGACCTGACCCTGGCCGCCGTCGGCAACACCCGCAGCTACGGCGGCGGCATGCTGATCTGCCCGAGCGCGCTCCCCGACGACGGCCTGCTCGACCTCACCCTCGTCGACGCCATGCCCCGGCTGCGCATCGCCCGGTTCTTCCCGACCCTCTTCAAGGGCACCCACGTCACCCACCCGGAGGTCACCACGCTGCGCACCGAGTCCGTGCGGATCGAGTCCCCCGGCATCACGGCCTACGCCGACGGGGAGTTCATCACCCGGCTCCCGGTTGAGGTCACGGTGGCGAAGGACGCCCTGCGGGTGCTGGTGCCGTGACGCGCTGATGCCGTGGTCCGGTCCGACGGGCCGGACCACGGGAACGGGAGGGGTCGGACCACCATGCAACCGGCACCCGTCGCGGTGGACACGTTGAGGCTGGTCATCGAGAGCCACGGGCACAGCGCCCGCAGCACAGCCACTGGGTCCTCGCCCGCAGGTCGCTCAGGGACCCCACCGAGATCGCCTCCTACGTCTGCTACGGCCCTGTCGGCACTCGCCTGAAAGACCTGGTCGAGGTGGCCGCCGCGCGATGGGCCATCGAGGAATCGTTCCAGGTCGCGAAGAACGAGTGCGGCCTGGACCACCACCAGGTCCGCCTCTACCGGGCCTGGTACCGGCACATCACCCTGGCCATGGCGGCACTGACCTACCTGACGCCCTCCGCGCCCAGGAAGCGACAAAGGGGGGCGACACCGACGACGAGCACGAGCTCATATCCCGGAACGTCCCGGAGATCCGCCGGCTCATGGGCCACCTCGTCAGGCCTCGTCACCGGACCACCGAGCGCCGTCTCCGCTGGTCACGCTTCCGACAACGCAGCCGGGCCCGAGCCCGCCGATCCCACGACAAACGCCGAGGCCAGATCCCCCAGATGCGGTTGCAGCAGTACTAGTCGCCGGGGATGCCGCCTACGGCGGGCACGGCGAGAATGTCGAGGGAAAGGGTGAGGTGACGGGCGGTCATGCCTTTGTCGACGGTAATACCGAATGCGTACCTGTCGATTCTGGTGGTGGCGCGGAACCGGATTCCATCGGCTGTGAATTCCGGCCGCTCGACGGTAAGTTCGATGGGCCGCGTGGTGGCTTTGACGGTCAGTTCTCCGCGCAGGACGTACCCGGTGTCCGTGGACTGGACGGCGTTCGAGGCGAAGGTCATGTGGGGGTGTGCGGCTGTGCCCAGGTACTTGGGTGAGCGCACGACCCTGTCGCGGGTACCGCTGTCGGTCGAGAAGCTGTCGGCATCGATGACAGCCGTGGCCGACGACTGCGTGGGCTCGGCGGCGACGTGCACCTGCCCCGAGGTAAGGTCGAACGTTCCACGCACGGCGCCCAGGCCGAAGAAGTGGCGCGTGGTGAAGGCGATCGTGCTGCGTCCGGCATCGATGGTGTAGGTGCCGACTGCAAGGGTGGTCGGTCGGTCGTCCGAGGTGTGCGGCACATGAATCCTTAGGGAGGGGCAGTCGGTTCCGCGGTGGGGGCGAGGACGGCTGGGGAGTGCTGCGTGTCAGAGGCCTCCGGGGCCGGTCCGCCCGGTCGTGGTTCCGTCGTTGCGCAGGCCCACGGGAAGGTCTCTTCGGCGTTTGACGTCGAGTTCCGGCACACGCGTGTCAGGCGCTGCTCCACCCTACTTGCGTTGATGCGCAGTTGCCTGGCGATTTGGAGATTGGTGCAGTCCATCACGGTCAGCTGCGACGACCCGTCGCTCGGAGCCGTCGGCGATGGAGGTGCCGCCGTCGGCGCCCCGAGGCTGTCTCGAAGCGGCCGCGAATAGGCCACCGACTCCAGCTCTGGGTAGGGAGATTCGATAGGACCCGCTCGGTGTCCCGCCGCACTGCGGGGCGCCGAGCCCCGAAATGCAAATCGTCCTACCCGAGGTGCGACTCGACCTGCTCGACCATCAGCTCATCAGCACACAGACATACCAACGAGCCCAACACCACATCCGTCACGCAGATGCGGTTGCAGTACTAGGCGGACCGAACGACACCGACGCTCTCGGTGAGGGTCGGTTCGCCGATGCCGGGATCGATGGTGAAGACGCGGTAGCCGGCGTCGGTGGTGATGCGAATGTGGTCGGCGTCGGGCCACTGCGCCGGGACGAACTCGCCCTGCCCCGGGAACCCCTGCCGGACGGTGAAGACGGTCCATCGGCGGGCCGAGAGGCCGGTCCCGGTCTCCAGGCCGATGTGGAAGGTGTTGCCCTCCTGCTCCGATTCGCCGCGGTTGACCACGGTCAGGACGTGGTCCGCCCGGCCCGGGGCGCTCGTGCGGGTCTCCCGGCGGACCGGCACGCCCAGGTCCAGCAGTTGGAGGGCGCAGCCCCCGGCCGCGAACAGCAGCCCGACGCCCCCGACCGCCGTCGCCAACCCGCCGCGGCGGGACTCCAGCCGACCCACCGCGGCCACGGCCGGCGGCAGCAGCGCGACGGCGGCCAGGATCCCGCCGGCTCTCATCCGATTCGCCCAACCCCCTTGCGGGGCACCCTAGACGGCGTACTCCTCCCGGACCAGCCGGAAGATCACGTTCCGGCGCAGCGGCCCCTCCGGAACGGTCGGGTCGTCGAAGTCCCCGGCCGGGTCGTGGGTCATACCGAGGCGGCGCATCACGGCCTGGGAGCGCAGGTTGCCGGCGGTGGTGATGGCGAGGACCTCGGACAGGCCGAGGGTGTCGAAGCCGTACCCGAGGACGGCGCGGGCCGCCTCCGTGGCGTAGCCGTGGCCCCAGGCGGAGCGGGCCAGGCGCCAGCCGATCTCGACGCCGTCGACCGGGTCCTTCTCCTCGACGTCGTCCAGGCCCACGAAGCCCGCGAACTCGCCGCTCCCCCGCACCTCGACGGCCATCCAGCCGTACCCGCGGCGGTCGATCGCCGCCTCGAAGCGCGCCACCGAGGCGTCGCTCCGCTCGCGGGTGAGGATGCCGCCGAGGTGCTCGCGGACCTCCGGGTCGGCGTTCATCGCCGCCCACGGGGCGAGATCGGACTCCCGCCAGCGGCGGATCAGCAGGCGTTCGGTGCGCAGTTCGTCCATGCGCCCCACCCAACGGCAGCCGGGCCGCCGGGGCAACCGAAAAACTACCGGGTGCCTCGACGGCGGACGGTCGGGTAGCCTGCGGGCATGTCGAGCCCTGAGGCATCCAGGGTGGGGGCTTTCGGTCACGCGCCGTCAGCCCCCAGAAACCCGGAACCCTGAACCACCGAGGTCCGAGCGAGCGCCACGCCTGCGCCGCCCGGGGGCTGAGCGTGCGGTGACGAGACGTCCGTTCCTCGTTCCCACCGCCCTCCTCGGAGCCTCTCGATGCCCCTTCCGCTCTACCTGCTCGCCCTGGCCGTGTTCGCCATGGGCACCTCGGAGTTCATGCTCGCCGGGCTGCTGCCCGGCCTGGCCGCCGACCTCGGCGTCACCGTCGGTACGGCCGGCGGGCTCACCTCGGCCTTCGCGGTCGGGATGGCCGTCGGCGCGCCGCTGATGGCCGTGCTCGTCCGCAACCGGCCGGGGCGAGGCAGCCTGCTCGGGTTCGTCTTGGTCTTCGCTGCCGCGCACGCCGTCGGGGCGCTCACCGCGAGCTTTCCGGTGCTGTTCGCCACCCGGGTGGTGGCCGCGCTCGCCGACGCCGGGTTCCTGGCGGTGGCCCTGACCACCGCCGCCGCACTCGTCCCCGCGGACCGGAAGGGTCGGGCGCTCGCCGTGCTGCTGTCGGGGACGACGGTGGCGACGGTGGCCGGTGTCCCGGGCGGGGCGGTGCTGGGCGCGCTGTTCGGGTGGCGCGCCGCGTTCTGGGCCGTCGCACTGCTCTGCCTGCCCGCCGCCGTCGGCATCGCCAAGGGCCTGCCGGCCGTTGTTACTTCGGTCGGCCGATCCTCAACGACGGCCCTGCGCACGGAGTTCGCCGAGCTGCGCCGCCCGCGGCTGCTCCGCGCGATGCTGCTCGCCGCGCTGGTGAACGCGGCGACCTTCGGCGGGTTCACCTTCCTCGCCCCCGTGGTGACCGGCCGCGCCGGGCTGGGCGAGCTGTGGGTGCCGGTCGCACTGGTGCTGTTCGGCGCCGGGTCGTTCACCGGGGTCACCGTCGCCGGGCGGCTCGCGGACCGGCGCCCCGGCCTGGTCCTCGCCGTCGGCGGCCCGCTGCTGCTGGTGGGCTGGCCCTCCCTGGCCGTCCTGGCGGGCCGGCCGGGCGCGCTGCTTCCGCTGGTGTTCCTGCTGGGCGCGCTGTCGTTCGCGGTCGGCGGCACGCTGATCACCCGGGTGCTGTACGAGGCGGCCGGCGCTCCCGCCCTGGCCGGCGCCTACGCGACCGCCGCGCTCAACCTCGGCGCCACCGCGGGCCCGCTACTGGCCGCCGCCGCCCTCGGCACGGCGGCCGGCGACCTCGGCCCGTTCTTCGCCGGGGGCCTGCTGGTCGCCGCGGCGCTGCCGATCGCCGCGATCCGGCCCGGGGCCGGCTGACCACGGCCCCGGCCCGAGCCCCGGCTTGCACCCGGGCCGGCGACCCCGGCGGCTCACACCCCCTGGGTCGCCGTCACCCGGCCGTCCGCGATCGCCGCCACCAGCTCGCCGTGGTCCGCCGCCGTACGGTCCGCGTAGCGCAGGGCGAAGTCGGCGACGGCCTCGGCGAAGGTGTCCGCGCGGCCGAGGTAGCCGGCGATGGCCAGGCGGTCGCCGGTGCGGGCGTGGGCACGGGCGAGGGTGCGGCCGCAGAGGTCGGCGTAGGCGCACAGGCCGGAGGGGGTGAGGTCGGCGATGTCCGTCGAGCCCTTCATGTCGCGCAGTTGGCGGCCGTAGTAGTGCCGCCCGGCGGGGCCGGTGGTCCAGCCGAGGAAGATGTCGCTGGCGGCCTGCATCAGGTGCTGCCCGGTGACCACCCGGCGGCCGCCGTGGTGGACGGCCACCTCGGCGTCCACCCGCACCGGCGGCAGGTGCTCCTCCAGCACCGACCGGCCGGCCTCCTTCAGCTGGAGGAACAGCGGGTCGCGGCCGTCCCGGCCTTCCAGCAGCACGATGTAGCAGCGGGTGCCGACGCTGCCCACGCCGACCACCTTGGTCGCCGCGTCGACGAAGCGGTAGCGGTCCATCAGCACCCGGCGGTCCTCCGCGAGGGTCGACCGGTAGTCGCTGAACACCTTGCCGATGGCGCGCAGTTCGGCCGGTTTCAACGGTTCGATCAGTGGCGGCGCGCTGATGATCCGGCGCTGGCCGTCCCGTTCCTCGGTGAGCTTGCCGAAGGCCTGGAGGCTGGTGCGGCGCCGGGCGCGGGCGAGGCTTGCCTCGGCCTGCCTGCGCTGCCCGGGCTTGCGCAGCAGCGCCGGCAGGTCGACGGTGTCCACCCGGGCGTACCAGACGTCGAGTTCGCCCATCCCGGCCAGTCGCCGCATGCCGCCCGCGTACGCCCGGACGGCGGCGAGCGCGGCCCGGCGCGCCCGGCGCTCGTCCTGGCCGTTGTCCCGGGCGGCGACGGCGACGCTGGCGGCGAGCCGTTTGACGTCCCATTCGAAGGGGCCGGGGAAGGTCTCGTCGAAGTCGTTGACGTCGAAGAGCAGCGCGCGCTCCGGCGAGGCGTACACGCCGAAGTTCAACAGGTGGGCGTCGCCGCAGAGTTGGACGGTGAGGCCGGTGTCGGGGAGGGCCCCGAGGTCGGCCGCCAGTACGGCGGCGGCGCCGCGCAGGTAGGCGAACGGGCTCTCCGCCATCCGCCCGTAGCGGATCGGCAGCAGCCGGGCGACCCGGTCCTCGCCCTGCCGTTCCAGCACGTCGAGCGGGTCCGGCCGTTCGGCGGCGGGGATCCACCGGCCGTGGGCGGAGCGGGAGACGCGCTCCCGGGCGGCCCGGCCGCGCCGGCGGCGTTCGGCGAGGGTGGTCATGCGGCGGCTCCGTCCGTCGGCGGGTCCTTCTTCCCGCGACGCTAGGGCAGGAGTGCCGGAGGGCGCAGCGCACGCCCTCCGGCACTCCGCCGTCCGGGTGAACCGGGCGGCTCGGAACCGGCCGGATCGCCGGACAGCGGACTCATCGCACGGCGGACTCATCGCACGGTGAAGTCCGCCATCATCGCCATGTCCTCGTGCTCCAGGTTGTGGCAGTGCAGCATGTACGCCCCCGCGTAGTCGGTGAAGCGCACCAGCACCTCCACCGCCTCGGCCGGGCGCAGGTCCACGGTGTCCTTCCACCCCGCGTCGTACGGGCCCGGGTCCGCGCCGTTGCGGCCGATCACCTGGAAGTGGTCCAGGTGGACGTGCACCGGGTGGTGCAGGTCGGTGGAGAAGCGCCAGCGCTCGACCGCGCCGAGGGCGGGCGTGGCGACGCTCCGGCCGGGCTGGTACGGGCGGCCGTTGACGGTCCAGCCGTCGCCGCGGCTGCGCCGGAAGGTGAACTCGCGGGTGGTGACGGCGGCGGAGGCGTCCAGGGCCTCGACGGTGGCGAGCCGGTCGGGCACCGTCGCGTCGTCGGTCGGTTGCTTCGCGGTGACGTCGAAGCGCATCACCTCGGCGGTCCGGCCGGTGCCGAAGCGGTTGACCAGCCGGACCCGGGTGCCGGGCGCGTAGCGGGAGAAGTCGACCACGACGTCGAAGCGTTCGGCGGGCGCGATCTCGATCCCGTCGTGCCGGATCGGGGCGGCGAGCAGGCCGCCGTCGGAGCCGATCTGGACCAGTGCGCCACCGCCGGCCGGCTGCGGGTCCAACTCCAGCCGGTAGAGCCGGGCGTTGGAGGCGTTGAGCAGCCGCAGCCGGTAGCGGACCCGGTCGACGTCCAGCCGCGGCCAGGGCGCGCCGTTGACCAGGATCACGTCGCCGAGCACGCCGTTGGCGTAGGCGTCGGTGACGCCCGGCTCGGCGAGCCGGGGGTCGACGGCGGGGTAGCGGAAGGAACCGTCGGCGGCGAAGGAGCGGTCGGCGATCATCAGCGGCAGGTCCCGCTCGCCGCGCGGCAGCGGCAGCGCGGCCTCCTCGTCGTCGTGCACGAGGTGGAAGCCGGCCAGTCCGCGCCAGACGCCGGGGCCGGTGAAGCCCATCCGGTGGTCGTGGTACCAGAGGGTGGCGGCGCGTTGCCTGCCGGGATAGGTGTACGTGCGCTCGCCGACGGCGGTGCGGGCCGCCGCATGGTCCATGCCCGCCATGCCCGCCATGCCCGCCATGGCATGGGCTGCGTCCGCCGACGACCCCACCGGCAGCAGCAGGTCCACCGGGTAGCCGTCGCTGTCCGCCGGGGTGTGCCCGCCGTGCAGGTGCGTCACCGAGGGCACCGGCAGCTCGTTGCGGTGCTTGACCACCGCCGCCCGCCCGGTGCGGGTGACCACGGTCGGCCCCGGGAAGCTGCCCCCGTACGTCCAGGCCTCGGTCCTCACCCCGGGCAGGATCTCCAACGTGGCGGCCTGCTGGGTGATCTCGTAGTAGTCGCTGGTCCCGTCGGTGCGCACCGGTGACAGCACGGCCGGCACCGGCAGAGGGGCCCGGAAGGCCTCCGGCAGGTCGAGTTCGCTGCTCAGCAGCCGCCCGGGGCGGCCCTCCGCCAGCAGCCGGGCGGCGGAGGGGACGGCGACGGCGGCCAGGGCGCCCGCGCCGAGGACGGAGGCGCCGATGCCCAGGAACCGGCGCCGGTTCACCGGGGCACCTCGACCGGCCCGCCGGGGCGCGGCAGCCGTCCGGTGCCGTCCGGACCGCCGGCGGCCAGTGCGTCCCGGGCCGGCAGCGGCATCCGCCAGGCGCCGGCCAGGCCGAACAGCACGCCGCTGACCAGCAGCACGCCGAGCGTGACGTGCACGCCGAGCGCCCGGGCGTAGCCGGCGGTGATCTGGCCGACGACGGCGACGGTGAGCAGGGCCGTGGTCCACAGCGGCCAGAGCGGGCCCCGGCCGGGCCGCCGGACGGCGACGGCCACCGCCAGCTGGACCACCACCACGGTGGCCAGCATCATCGCGTTGCCCTCGTGGTCCTTCAGGGAGTCGTAGGTGCCGTTCAGGAAGCTGCCGGCCAGCATGACCTGGAGCAGCGACAGCAGGGCCAGCAGGGTGGTGGAGGTGCGCAGCAGAATCAGCGGCCAGCGGGGCGCGGGGGCGGCAGGAGGACTGCTCATGTCGGGCTACTCTCTGCGTCGACGGTCGAGCGGGGCGGGCGAGAGCGTAGCTGATCCGACATCAAGATCAGCCCTAATAAAGATTGTTGGACCACTCAATGACCCCGATGATCCCCGCCTGAGGCACCGTTCTCACGCGAAGGAGGCGTGCCCTTGAGCCATCCTCAAGGGCTG
>NZ_JBHVFE010000381.1:0-8784 GCF_042801945.1 Kitasatospora sp. NPDC057542 | reverse complement strand
GGCCCGGGGACGTAGCCCGGGCCGGGCCGGCCGAGTTGCGACGTGGTGCGGTCAGTACCTGGTGGTGACCTTCACCAAGGGGACCGGGATGTTGTACCAGTGCCGGTGCCAGAAGCCGAATTTGATGTTCACTCCCCGGCTGCCGTGGCGGATGTTCGCCAGTTGGATCGCCAGGCCGAGGGCCTTGGCCGCCGTGCCCGCCCACTTCAGGACCTGGGAGATCAGCCGCACCCCCCGGTGCGGGATGTCCACGAGGAGCGCGGAGATGAACTTGGCGATGCTTCCGCCCACCTTCAGCTGCAAGGAGAGACTGGCGGCGCGCTTCTTGGACAGGTGGACTGTCCAGCTCTTCACCCAGCTCAGACCGGTCAGGTCGTCCATGGTGATCGGGTCGACCGGGTAGCCGTAGGCGTTCGGCGAGCCCTCCAGGACCGGGTCGGTCTGCAGGAACCGGCCGGTGGTCGAGTCGTACAGGCGCACGCCCATCAGGGTGAGGCCGGAGAGGCTGTCGGCTTCGCGCTGCTGGCCGCCGAGCCAGCCGTACTCGGCCGAGCCGGTGGCGTCGACGACGTTGCCGTACTCGTCGTAGTGGTAGACGGCGAGGTCCTCGGTGCCGTCCGGGGACATCTGGACGGACACGTCGCCGTGCAGGTTGGTCAGCAGCAGGATCGCGCCGCCGTCGGTGCCGGTGGCGGCGGTGAGCTGGCCGGTGAGGTCCTGGACGTTGCGGGTGAGCTTGCCGGCCGCGTCCTTGGACCAGGTCGGGCTGTCGTTGCCGCCGTCGAAGTGCTTGGTGTCCTGCGCGGTGACGGTCCAGGTGCCGTCGGTGCTCTTGGTCTCTGTGGTGGAGAGGGCGAGGCGGCCGGAGGCGTCCAGGTCCCAGGTCTTGCGGGTGTCGCCGAGGGTCTCGGTGCGGACCAGGTCGTTGGTGTAGTAGCCGACCTGGGTGCCCTTCGGGAGGGCGGTGGTGCGGCCGAAGGCGTCGTACACGTAGCCGGCGTCGGTGAGGCGGTCGGCGGTGTCGTAGCCGTGGTTCTCGGCCCGGGTGACGGCGTCGGCGGTGGCCGGGTCGCAGTCGTCGGTGACGCTGGTGCGGTTGGTCCGGTTGCTGCTCTTGTCGAACGCGTAGCTCCGGGTGGCGCAGGCCAGGCCGGTGCTGTCGGCGGCCTTGGTGAGGCGGCCGGTGGCGTCGTAGGTGTAGCTGCTGGTGGTGCTGTTGCCGTCGCTCTGAGTGCGGCCGGCCTGCTGTCCGTGGACGGTGTAGTCGGCGGTGTCGGCGAGCAGGACGGTGCCGGCCTGGTTGGTGTAGGTCTTGCCGGTCTGGATGCCCTGGCTGTCGTAGGTGCTGGTCAGGGTGTTGCCGCCGGGCATGGTCTGGGTGACGAGGCGGCCCTCGACGTCGTAGGTGGCGGTGAAGGTGCCAGCCACCGAGTCGGTCAGGGAGGTGGGCAGGCCGCGCGGGTCCTTGGCGGTGTCGTAGCCGTAGGTCACGGTGGAGGGCACCGAGTCGGACTTCTTCACCGGGCGGTCGAGCTTGTCGTACTCGGTGGTGGTGACGTTGCCGGCGCCGTCGTCGTAGGAGACCTGGCGGCCGAGCTTGTCGTAGCCCTGGGTGATGGTGGCCTTGCCGTTGTTGATCGAGGCCTGCTGGCCGGTGGCGGGGTCGTAGCCGAGCACGGTGTCGGCGAGGGCGGTGCCGGTGCCGCCGGTGGTCGAGATCTTCACCGGGCGGCCGGCCGCGTCGTAGCTGCGGGTGGTGGTGCGGGTGACGCCGTTGGCGGTCTCGGTCTGGACCGTGACGTTGCCCCAGCGGTCGTACTGGAAGGTCTTCGTCGGCAACTGCAGCGGGTTGGTGCCGCCGCCGGCGATCTGCGCGGCCGGGGCGATCGAGCAGACCAGGTCAGCCCACTCGGGGTGACCGGCGCACGGGCCGGTGCCGTTCGGGCCGTAGTACGAGGTGACCGTGGTGGCAGCGTCGGAGCCGGTGGAGTTCGGGCGGCTCTGCGAGGTCACCCGGCCGGCGTTGTCGTAGCCGGTGGTGGTGGTGATCTTCAGGCCGGCCGGGTCCTGGACGGACGTGGTCGGCAGGCCCTGGGCCCAGTCGTAGCCGGTGGTGGTGGTGCGGGTGTCGGCGTCGGCGGCGTAGCCGTCGATCCGGGCGCCGACCGTCGCCGAGGTGGTCATGTCGCTGACCGCGGCGCCGGCGGGGCGGCCCTCGTCGTAGGCGCTGACGGTGTGGGCGCGGGCCGGGGCCTCGGCGCCGGCCGCGAGGGCCGGGCTGGTGCCGGAGGCGGCCAGGGCGTGCTCCAGGGTGACCAGCTGCAGCGGCCCGTACTGCTCGGTGAGGCGCTTGCCGTCGGCGGAGTAGAGCGAGGTCGAGGAGAGCACCTGGGCGCGGTCGGCCGTCGAGCGGCCGGCGATCCCGAGGGCGCGCAGCTTGTTCAGGTCGCCTCCGGTGGTGGCCAGGGCGAGGATGCGGTTCTCCGCGGAGAGCGTGCGCACCGGGCTGCCGTAGGCGTTGTACTCGGTGGTGGTGATGGCGCCGCCGGGGGTGGCGGTGTTGACCTCGCGGCCGGAGGCGTTGGTGTACGTCAACGTGGCGCGGTTGTAGCCGGCGGTGCCGAGCGCCTTGCCGTCGTGGGTGGCCGGGACGGCGTCAGGCGGCAGCACGGCGGTGGCGTCGGTCGGGGCGTCGCTCTGGCCCCAGGCCGCGACGTCGGACGGCGCCAGCGGGTAGGGCGCGTTGGCGCCGCTCAGCGGGACGTCGTAGACCATCGAGGTGGTCGCGGTGCCGTCGGTGACGTCCTTGCTGCCCTGCTTGAGGGAGGGACGGGAGGCGGCGAGCAGCATGCCGTCGCCGGCGGTGGCGGCGTTGCCGGCCTTGCCGTACTCCAGGGTCCACGGCAGTTCGCCGGGCTCGGTGACGGTGGTGACCCGGCCGGTGGCGTCGTAGGTGTACGCGGTCTTCAGTGCCGGGCTGATCTGCGGGTCCCAGACCTCGCGCAGCCGGCCCTGGTCGTCGTAGGCGTACTGCGAGACGACGACGGGGGTGGCGGTGGTGGTGCCGGGGTCGGTGGACCACAGGCGGATCTGCTTCACCTGGCCGGCCGTGTCGCCCAGGGCGGACGCGGTGGCGGTGGTGGTGTCGGCGTAGACGTACTCCAGTACCCGGCAGCCGACCGTGGACGGCACGGCGGCGCAGTTGGCGGAGGCGGTCGCCGAGGTGGGCGCGACCACGTACTTCGGGCGGGCCAGGGTCTTGCCGCCGGTGACGACCTTCTCCGAGACCACGGAGGTGGTGGAGTTGTCGCTGGGCAGCGAGGAGCCGGAGGCCTGCCAGGTGGTAGCGGCCGGGTCGACCTTGGCGAAGGTGACCGTCGTGCCGGCGGTGTCCTTCAGGGTGAAGGCACCGGTGAGCGCGCCGGTGAGGGTGAGGCTCTCGGCGCCGGGCTCGGGCTTCCAGCCGTCGGCGCCGGTGGCGGTGAAGCCGGTCTCGGAGCCGTCCGCGGAGACCACCGCCAGGGAGGTCGCCGAGGTCTGGCGGACGTAGGAGTAGTCGGCGTCGGTGATCTCGGCAGTGGTGCCGGAGCTCCACTGCGGACCGAAGATCGCCGCCTGACCTTCTCCGGTCACCCCTGCGTCAGGGGTACGCGATGAGTGGAAACGGCTCGCCGAGAGGCCGAAGGCCGCAGCGTCGTTCGCGGTCAGCTCGGCGTTGCCGGTCAGCGTGTTGACGGTGGCGGGGCCGACCTGGGCCTCCGGGGCGTCGCCGGCCCGGCGGTCGATAGCAATGGTGTTCGGCTCGGTGGCGTCGATGGCGGTGCCGTCGGTGAACACCGCCCGCACGTCGACTGGGCCGTTCTCGGCCAGGGTGTCGGTGATGTTCCAGGTCAGCGCGGTCGGCTTGCCGCCGGGAGCGGCGAACGGCCAGGCCATCACCGCCTTGCCGTCGGTGGTGGTGACGTTGGCGACCGGGACGTCCTTCCAGGCGTCCGTCTCGCCGCGGCGGTACTGGTAGCGCACCCCGGTGTAGGTGCTGTTGCCCTCCGCCTGCAGCGAGGTGCGGCGGGCCGGGCGCTCGCCCGCGCCGGGCGCGACCAGGGCGGAGCCCTTTCCGGCGTAGAAGGCGTAGGTCTTGTCGGCGGAGACGTTGCCCGCGGCGTCCCGGCTGTGCGCGGTGACGGTGTGGGCGCCCGCCTTGAAGGTCAGCTTGGCGCTGACCGGCGTGCCGGTGGTGGCCGCGGTGACCCAGGCCCCGCCGTCCAGCTTGTACTGGACGTCCTTCACGTCGCCGGTCGGCGGAGTGAAGGTGAAGGTGCCGCTGTAGTCGCCGTTGGCGTCCGAGGTGCCCGCCCACTGGCCGGCCGGGAAGTCACCGGAGGAGACGGTCGTCGCACCGGGAACGGTCGTGTCCACCGTGAAGGTGCGGAAGGCGGACCAGGCACTGTTGGCGGTGCCGTCCCAGGAACGCGAACGCCACTTGTAGGCGCCCGGTGCCAGCTTGGTGCCCGGGGTCCAGGTGAACGTCGAGCCGGAGGCGGCCATGGCGGTGCGCCCGGACTGGAGGGCCGCGGTGCCGGCGGAGGTCCAGACCTCGAAGTCGAGGGCTATGTTGCCGCCGTCGGGGTCCGTCGACTTGGCCGACAGCGTCGGCGTGGAGTCGCCGGTGAGCGCGGCGTCGGCCGGGGAGACCAGGCTGGAGACGGCCGGCGGGGTGTTGTAAGTCACCGACAGGTACGGCGTGTTGGACGACGCGTTGCCGGAGTTGAACTTCTTCCAGCCGTACGGGTCGGATTCGTCCGTGGCCCGGATGCCCAGGGTGTTGTTGGCGTTTCCGTTGGCGGCCCAGGCCTTGACCAGGCTGGTGATGTCCTGGTTCACCCAGCCGTCGTTGCAGGAGCTGGAGTAGCCCTTGGTCGCCGTGGACGTGGCCCACTTGTTGTGCCAGCCGGGCTGGGCGGTCCAGCGGGTGGCCGTGGTGGCCGTGCCGGTGTCCCAGACCTCCCAGCTCTTCGCGGTGCAGGACCAGCTGTGGAAGTTCCACAGGTTGAGCTTCCCGCCGGTGATCTGCTTCCCGCTGATCTTCGCCATCGGGAACTGGAGGAAGGAGCGGGCCCTCTGGCCGGAGCCGTTGTTGCCCAGCTTCAGCTCGGTCTGCGAGGACACGTCGGTGCCGTTGCCCTCTTGCACGAAGGTGTCGAAGCCAACGCCGATGTTGACCGCCGGGTCGATCGTCACCGGGTACGTGGTCTTCGGGTCGTTCAGGAACGCCGCGTCCGGGGTCAGCGTCAGGTCGATCGCGTTCCCGTCCTGGGTGACCTTCAGCGCGACCGGCGCGGTGCGGGTGTGCTCGCCGCTGCGCTCGTCGACCCGCGCGTCCCACATCACCGGGGCGGGCAGCTGGCCCTTCTCCTCACCGGTCTTCGGGTCGAGGAAGGAGACCGAGTTGTCCGTGTTGTGGCGGGCCTGGAGGCCGGCCGCGTCCAGGGTCAGCGTCACGCTGCCGTTGGCGGCCACCGCCGAGCGGTCCTTGAGCTCCAGGAACTGCTCGAAGCCGGTCCGGGTGGACTCGATGACCAGGTCGGTGGCGGTGAGCGCGTTCGCGTAGCGGGCCTTGGCGCCGTCCACCGTGGGCTCGGGCAGGGCGCCGCGCCAAGACAGCGACATGGCGGTGCCGTTGCCGTTGTCCAGCGAGACCAGCGGAGTGGTCGGGGCCTTCGCGTCCCCGGCCGGGGCACCGGCCGCCTTGAACTTCGACGCGGCGGCGGGCGGGGTGGCGCCAGCCAGCGACAGGTTCAGCGGGTGGCCCTTGGCCTTGACACTGCCGTCCGACTGCCGGGCGAGGTCCACGTCGATCGGCTGGAGCTTGCCGGACCTGTCCTTGTAGCGGACCGGGCCCGAGGCGAGGTCCAGGGTGGTGGTGCCGTCCGGGTTGATCCAGGTGGTGGTCGACTCGGTGCGCTCGTCCACCACCTCGATCCGGCGGTTCTCCAGCCGGGCCTTGAGGTGGGCGGTGGCCAGATCCTTGGCCTCCGCCGGACCCTGCGCCTCGACGGGCTTCGGGGACTGCTCCAGGGTGACGGCCACGGCCTGACCGGTCGTCATGATGACGGCGGCGGCCTCGGCGGCGAGCACCACGGCCAGGGCGACGGCGGTGTTGCGCAGGACACCGTTGCGACGGCGAGCTGCGTGTATGGATGACACGTTTGCCCGGGCGCGGGGCCAGGGTGGCGTGCCGGTCGGGTGGGACATGGACTCCCCTGTCCTGTCGACGACGTCGGATCTGGTGGGCGGATCGTCGTGCTGATGCGCCCGTGCCCACCGCTCGAAGCCTGCGGCGGACACGTCATCAGCTTTCCGAAGGACCAAGTTGGTTGTCGCTAGCAGTCAGTCCACGATCACTTCGCTCAGAGTCCACCGCCGGCCGTCGCGGCGCCGTAGCGGAAGTCGCTAGGCGCCAGGCCGTACGCGCCGCGGAAGGCGCGGCTGAAGTCGGCGGCGCGGGGGAACCCGCAGCGGGCCGCGATGACGTGGACGGGGGTGGCAGCCAGGGCCGGGTCGGCGAGGTCGCGGCGGGCCCGTTCAAGGCGCTGGCGGCGGATCCAGGCGGCGACCGTCTCCTCCTCGCCCTCGAAGAGGCGGTGCAGGTAGCTGACCGAGATGTGGTGCGCGGCGGCGACGGCACCGGGGTTGAGGTCCGGCTCGTGCAGGTGGGCGCGGACGAAGGCCCGGACGCGCTGAACCAGCGCCCGGCGCCGGCTCTCCGGCGGTACGGCGCCCTCGGCGTCGAGGTGGTGGGCGAGCAGCGCCGACACCAGGTCGAGGGCCGCGGCGCCCAGCCGGGGCGCGTCACCGGCGCGGTAGGCGCCGGTGTCGGCGGCGATGCCGTTGAGCAGCTGGACGAGCAGGGCGCCCACCCCTTCGCCCCCGGGCATCCGGCGGGCGATCAGCCCGGCTACCTTGTCCGGTGGCAGCGGCAGCGCCTGCCGGGGAACGGTCAGCCAGGCCCCGCGGATCCGCTGGCGCGGATCGTCGGTGTTCGCCTGGAGGAGGGAGGGCCGGGTGCTGTCCTGCAGGACCAGGTCGTGCGGGTGGTACCCGCCGAGGCTGTCGGAGCGGACCGCGGACGTGGCGTCCTCGAAGGGAAGCGAGAGCAGGTACAACTCCGGGTCGGTGGACGAGCGGACCAGGCCCGGTGGCCGGCGTGCGGTGACCGGCGGGTGCTCCATCGTCCACAGCACCAGGTCGCCGAGCGGCAGGACGCGCACCTCGGCCCGGAAGTCTGCCGTGTGCTCGGTGCGGGCATCGAACGGTGCGATCATCCGGGTGAGTTGATCCCGCCAGTGGTCGAAGCGGTCCGGCGGTTCCACGTCCTCGGTCCGGTACACCGTCTCCTCCAGCATGCCCGCCCTCCCCGACTCGCGCTTCTGGTAAGGGCATTGTCACATCGCGAACGGTCCGATTCAGGACGGCCCGCGGGGCACCCGGCGCTGCCACTCCCGGGCGAACACCACCGATCCGCCCAGCGCCCGCAGCTGGACGACGCTGATGAAGTGCCCGTCGTCGCAGAGCAGTTGGATGCGGACCTGGACGGTTACCTCCCAGCCGATCTCGGGCCGGCACCACCACGCCCGTGACCGCCGTGGCCGTCTCCCGTCAGAGCAGCGGCCTCAACCTCGCCTTCATCGCCAGCAACGGCATGTGTCACACCCTGGGCGGGGCCAACGGCAGCTGGCATCCCATCGCCTCCCTCGGCGGCGTCATCGGGAACGTCACCGGAACCAGCATCAGCGCCGCCCCCGTCGACACCGACGCCCAGTTCGCTATCCCCACCACCGACAAACAAGGTCTTGCTCACCGCCCGCCACACCGACAACACCCCGGGCCACCCCCGAAACCCTCGACCTCACCTCCATCCCCGGCGACCACCCCGGAACCAGTGCTCGGTGCGGGCAGCCGGACCGATACGGGCGGAGCCGACGCGGTCGGCGAGGTCGGCGGCAAAAGCGTGGGCGGCACAGCAGAAATCGCCAACTCGATGGAGGCGGCCGACGCCGGGGATGAGGCCGTGCCGGACGTACCGGGACCGCAAGCCGTTGGCCATGGCGAGGAGCAGACCCACGGCGGAAGCCGCCACCGCCTTCGGCATAGTGCGTACGCTGCACTCAGGACGGGGCATCAGGCCAGCCTAGGCAACTGGTGATCTTGACCCGCTGATGAGCGCCTCGTCGGCAGCAACGAGTTCGCCTTCGGCGGCCGCGGTTGTCTCTCCGTGGGGCTGTCGGTACCGATACCCCGGCCTCGGGCATCGGCCCGGCCACTCTTCGGCTTCCCGGCTGGTCATGGTCCTTGTATATCGGTGAGCCAGGACAGCCTGCGGCCGATTGGGTGTCCCTCAGAGCGGTGGTCTTCCCGGCCCTCGTTCTGCGGGTCACCCGCCGGGGTGATTGGAGATGAGTTCGGTGCTTCGCTTCAGCCGGCGGATCCAGGAGCGGATCGCCACGGGTGATCGGCGCGATGCGACATGGTTACGCGTTCGCCGCCATGACACTGCTTGGCCTACCTGCGGAGTTACCCGCCGAGGTGCCCTGAGTGGCGACCTGGGTGGCGCAGCAGTTCCTCCGACCGGTGTTGCTCGTTGCGGTCGCGGCGGGCCGGAAGAGCGGCAACGGTCTAGTGCTGTGACCGGATACGTTCGCCGGGTTGCTGGATCACGCGGCGAGGAGGGGTCTGCCGCCCCATCGGATGCCCTTCTCGCTGCGGACGCGGGCGCGCTCGCGGCGT
>NZ_JBHVFE010000380.1:0-8863 GCF_042801945.1 Kitasatospora sp. NPDC057542 | reverse complement strand
CCCCCCGACCGGGTGCACCGCCACCGCCGTCCCTCACCTCAGCGGACCGCCCTGATCAGCAGGCCCCGAGGTCGCTCCAGACGCCCCACGCACCGCCGGCCGCGGGGTCGTCGCCCTTGGTCCACCACTTGTTCTGGTAGTAGTGGCCCTTCCACGAGACCTTGGTGGGGGTCGCGTAGGTGGTGCCCGCGTCCCAGCTCGGGGCGGCCGTGCAGGTGCCCGAGGTCGGGGTCGGGGTCGGCGTCCCGGTCGGGGTCGGCGTCCCGGTCGGCGTGCCCGTGGGGGTCGGCGTCGGGGTGGCCGTCTGCGACGGGGTCGGGGTCGGCGTGCCGCCGTCCACCGCGCCACGGGTCAGGTCGCCCTTGATCCCGTACAGCGTGCCGCCCACGTTGACCGTCCAGTTCGACGGCGTGGACACCGGCAGGTAGTAGACGAAGTCCATGTCGATCGAGGCGCCCGGCGCCAGCGACTGCCAGCCCGGCAGCTTGACCGACACCCGGTTGTAGGTGCCCTTCAGGCCGCCCGCGTTGCCCGGGCCCGGGTTGTCCTGCTTGATGACCTGGAGGCCGAAGCCGGACTGGTCCTTGGCGTTGCCCGGAGCCGAGTTGCCGTAGTCGAACTGGAACTCGGTGCCGCCCGGCAGGGTCAGCGTCGAGTTGTTGACGATGTGCAGCTTCGGGTTGATCGGGTAGTTCGAGTCGCCCAGCGCGAAGTTGGTGAACGACACGTCGATCGGCAGGGTCTGCTGCGGCAGCGCGGTCGTCGAGCGGGTCGCGCCGTACGGGGCCGCCGACTTGAACTTGTCGTACATCAGCGAGGTCAGCGTCGAACCGGGGACGTACTCGCCCTTGCCGCCGTTGGCGGTGGCGTCCCACCTGTAGTCGCCCGCGAGCTCCCAGATCATCGCGCCGCCGGCGCCCTGGTTGACGATGTAGTCCGCCTTGGCGCCCACCGACTGCTCGTCCTCGGTGGAGAGGAACACCTTCTTGGTGTCGTTCCACAGCCACGGCGCCACCAGGGTGGAGCTGTAGTTGCGGGTGTAGGTGCCCTGGAGCGCGGTGTCGGACACCCCGTACTTGGCCAGGTAGTCGGGCAGGATGCCCTTCTCCAGGTTCTTGGCGTGCCACATCGGGTTCGACCCGGCCGGGGACTCCCTGCCCGCGTCGTCCTTGTCGTTCCAGATGTTGTCGATGCCGACCGCGCCGTCACCGCAGGCGGTCAGGCCGGAGCCGGCCGGGCAGGTGGTCGCCGAGGCGGTGCCCCAGAGGCCGTTGGTGCCGCCCTGGACGTTCTTGAAACCGCGGGTGTAGTACGGCAGGCCGACGTTGATCCGGCCGCCGGGCATCGAGCCGCGGAAGTAGTGGTACGACCAGTCGGCGTTGAGGTAGCCGATGCCGCCGTACTGCGCGGTGCCGTAGACGTTGGCGGCGGCCAGCTCGCCGTCCTTGCCGTCGTCGAACAGCGAGGCGTTCGGGCCGACGTACTTGTTCCAGGCGCCGTGCAGGTCGTACGACATGATGTTGACGTAGTCCAGGTACTTGGCCACCTGGAAGGTCTCCATGCCGCGCAGCAGGTAGCCGGAGGACGGGGCGGCGACCGACAGCAGGTAGTGCTTGCCGTCGGCGGCGCCCGCCTTGTCCAGGCTCTCGCGCAGGGTCTTCATCAGCGCCGCGTAACCCTTGGCCAGCGAGCCGCGCTTGGCGTTGGCGAGCTGCCAGTCCAGCGGGTTGCCGGCGTCCTTCATCGAGGTCGGGTACTCGTAGTCGATGTCGACGCCGTTGAAGCCGTACTTGCGGATGAAGTCGACCGAGGAGGCGGCGAAGGTGTCGATGCCGGCCTGGTTGACGCTGCCGTCCGCGTTGACGGTCATCGAGTAGAAGCCGCCGGAGTTGACGCGCTTGCCGTCGTCCCCGAAGTAGCCGCCGGTCTCGGTCCAACCGCCCACCGAGATCATGGTCTTGACGTTCGGGTACTGCTTCTTGAACTTCGTCAGCAGGTTGAAGTGGCCCTTGTACGGCAGGCTCGGGTCCAGCTCGGCACCGGGGACGCCGGGGAAGGAGATCCCGGTGGCCTCGTTGGTCGGGCCGTCGGTGCCGACCGAGAGCCTGTTGTCGCCGCCGACGTGGCCGAAGGCGTAGTTGAGGTGGGTGACCTTGTCCCAGGGGACGTCGTTCACGAGGTACGGCGCGTCGCCGTTCTTGCCGGTGCGCCAGCCGGTGAAGTAGCCGATGATGCGGCGCTGGTGGTCCGCGCCCATCTTCTCGCGCCCGCTGGTGTCGTAGACGGAGCAGTACGGGACGTCCACCCCGGGCGTCTGGTACAGGCCGTCCGGGCGGCAGGCCGCGTTGTCGACGGCCGCCGACGCCTGCGAGGGCGCCGCACCGAGCGTCGCCATCAGCAGCCCGGCCAACGAGGCCGCCGCGAGCGAGGCGACACCGGCCCTGGCCGCCGGGCTCTTCCGGCGGTGGGCAGCGGTGGGACGCCGCTCCGCCGTGTTTCGGATCAACACTCGGTCCTCCAGGAGAGAGTGTCGGCGCGTGCCTGTGGGGGAGCACGCACGTGGGGGGTTGCAATTGGCGCAGAAGCTATGTGGTCTGAACCACATAGGTCAATAGGTCTGTACCAATTGGTAATCAACAGCCAAACATCACAGGTCGGGAGCCCGGCCGAGCAGCTCCTCGTTCAGCGCCCCCCGGAAGCCAAAGGGCTCCCCGGTTCGCGGATCCGCAGCGCGCCGGCCGAGCTCGGCCGACCCGAGCTGTGCGAGGACTGCGGCACCGGCCCCGAGTGGCGCGGCAGGCCGATGACACTGGAAGTCGACCACATCAACGGCGACTGGTCGGACAACCGCCCGGACAACCTCCGACTGCTCTGTCCGAACTGCCACTCCGTCACCCCGACCTACTGTCGGCAGAAGAAGAGCGGTCCCGCCGCCCGGTGACAGGCGAAACGGAGGTGCCGGTCGTTCCGCGCGCCCAGTAACATGATGGCCAGCAGGACAAGCGGCCGTGGCGCAGAGGCGACGCAGACGGTTTAGGTCCGTTGGCCCGTGAGGGCTTGAGGGTTCGAATCCCTTCGGCCGCACAGAGAAATCCTTCGAATCGAAGGGCCCGACCGGTTGGGTTCCGGTCGGGCCCTTCGTTCTTCTCAGCCCAGGAGGTCCTTCACCACCGGCGCCAGGGCGCGGAAGGCCTGGCCGCGGTGGCTGATGGCGTTCTTCTCGTCGGCCGTGAGCTCCGCGCAGGTGCGGGTCTCGCCGAGGGGCTGGAGGATCGGGTCGTAGCCGAAGCCGCCGTCGCCGGCCGGGGCGGTGCGCAGGGTGCCGAGGAGGCGGCCCTCGACGACGCGCTCGGTGCCGTCGGGCAGGGCGAGGGCGGCGGCGCAGAAGAAGTGGGCGCCGCGGTGCGGCTCGGCGATGTCGGAGAGCTGGGCGAGCAGCAGGTCGAGGTTGGCCCGGTCGTCGCCGTGCTTGCCGGCCCAGCGGGCGGAGAAGATGCCGGGCGCGCCGTTGAGCACGTCCACGCAGAGGCCGGAGTCGTCGGCGACGGCGGGCAGGCCGGTGGCGCGGGCCAGGGCGTGCGCCTTGAGCAGGGCGTTCTCCGCGAAGGTGACGCCGGTCTCGGGGACGTCCGGGATCTCCGGGTAGGCGTCGGCGCCGACGAGTTCGACGTCCAGGCCGGCGTCCGCCAGGATGGCGCGGAGCTCGGTGACCTTGTGCTGGTTGCGGGTGGCGAGGATCAGGCGGGTGGACATGTCACCCACCCTACCGAGTGGCCGGGGACCGTCAGCCGGTGCAGACCGAGGTGAGGTTGCCGGCGGCGTCCCCGAGCGGCTTGAGGTCCGGGACCTCGTTCTTGTCGGCGGCCCGCTGCACGTTCTCGACCTGCTTCTGCAGATCGGTCACGGCCTTGGCGACGTCGGTGTTCTTGGAGTTCTTCCCGACCTGGTCGAGGTCGTTCTTGAGCTTCTGCAGGGCCTTCCCGGCGACCGCCGAGTCGTTGCTCGCGTTGTCGTAGGCCTTGGTGACGTCGGCGATGTCGCCGGTGATCCTGACGGCGGTGTTGCCGCAGTCGAGCGCCTTCTGGGCGGCGGAGCAGCTCACCATGCTGAGCGGGAGGATCGCGATGAGTCCCGCCACGGCGAGGGCGGCGGGGCGGGCGATGCTGGACGGCATCCGGTCCTCCTGTGGGGCGCGGGTTCCGTGGGTGGGACGCGCGCCGGGAGGTGCGCGGTTCCCGCAGCGGGAGTGCTGCGGGAACCGTACGGTCTCCGGGCCCGGCCTGTACAGCAGGCCGACCCTTCCGCGGGCCGTTCGCACCTCGGCCCGAACGGCCGTCGGCACCACGGGGCTGACCGTGCGTCCGATCCGGTCCACGGCTGCGGGGCCCGCGCGGGTTCAGCCCTCCAGGGCCTTGCGCTGGATCTCGTCGAGCTCGGCGCAGCCGAGGCTGCCGAGGTCGAGCAGCCGGTCGAGCAGGTCGCGGTCGAACGGGGCGCCCTCGGCGGTGCCCTGGACCTCGACGAAGCGGCCGTCGGAGGTGCAGACGATGTTCATGTCGGTCTCGGCGCGCACGTCCTCCTCGTACTGGAGGTCGAGCATCGGGACGCCGTCGATGATGCCGACGCTGACGGCGCTGACGCCGCCGGTGATCGGCTGGCCCTTGGCGCGCAGCAGCTTCTTGTCGCGGGCCCAGGACACGGCGTCGACCAGGGCGATGTAGGCGCCGGTGATGGCGGCGGTGCGGGTGCCGCCGTCGGCCTGGAGGACGTCGCAGTCGAGGACGATGGTGTTCTCGGCGAGCGCGCGGTGGTCGACCACGGCGCGCAGCGAGCGGCCGATGAGCCGGCTGATCTCGTGGGTGCGGCCGCCGATGCGGCCCTTGACGGCCTCGCGGTCGCCGCGGGTGTTGGTGGCGCGCGGGAGCATGGAGTACTCGGCAGTGACCCAGCCTTCGCCGCTGCCCTTGCGCCAGCGGGGCACGCCTTCGGTGACGCTGGCGGTGCACAGCACCTTGGTGTCGCCGTAGGAGATGAGGACGGAGCCTTCGGCGTGCTTGCTCCAGCCCCGTTCGATGGTGATCGGGCGGAGCTGTTCGGGGGTGCGGCCGTCGATGCGTGACATAGGCACTGAGCGTAGTCGCTCCGGGGGCGGCGCCGGATGCGCCGCGGCCCGCCATCCCCCTGAGCGGGTCGGCGGGCCGGGCGGGCCGAGCCTGGGTGGCTCAGCTCACATCATGTCCTCGATGTCGGCGGCGATCGGGTCGGCGTCGGTGCCGATGACGACCTGGATCGCGGTGCCCATCTTCACGACGCCGTGGGCGCCGGCGGCCTTGAGGGCGGCCTCGTCGACCAGGGCGGCGTCCTTGACCTCGGTGCGCAGGCGGGTGATGCAGCCTTCGACCTCTTCGATGTTCTCGATGCCGCCCAGACCGGCGACGATCTTCTCAGCCTTGCTGGCCATCTGGTTTCTCCCTCTGTCTCGGCCCTTCGGCGGCTCTGCCGGGTGCCGTCCTGCGCTGGTGCTGGGGTGTCCCTCGACCGCCGGGCGGTGAGGTCCGTGCCGGTGGCTGACGCGGGTTCGGCTGCGGTCGCGCCGGCGAGCAGCGCGACCAGCATCACCCGCGCCGGTCCGGTCCGCCACGTTAGTCCACTTTTGGCCCATTTCGGCAGGCAGGCTCCCGATCGCCGCCCGAGGATGACGACCAGTGGGGCTTACGCCTCCGGAGTGCGGCCTGCTTCTAAGTGGTCTACACCAATATATGTGTACTCCGAGGAACGCGGGAACGGCCCCGGGTGTTCCCGAGCCCCGCCCGAGGGTCCCGCAGGAGCCCTCGGGTCGGCAACCGCTCCCGGAGGGCGAAGGATGAGTTCGGCAGGCGCCACGGCTCCCCAGACCACCTGGTGGCACACCTTCTACGGCGGCCTCCAGAAGATGGGCCGTTCCCTGCAGCTCCCGGTGGCGGTGCTCCCCGCTGCGGGCATCCTCAACCGGCTCGGCCAACCGGACGTGTTCGGCAAGGACGGGCTGGGCTGGGACGACGTCGCGAAGGTCTTCGCCGCCGCGGGCGGCGCACTGCTCGACTCCGCCTTCGGTCTGCCGATGCTGTTCTGCGTCGGCGTCGCGATCGGCATGGCGAAGAAGGCGGACGGCTCGACGGCGCTGGCCGCTGTGGTCGGCTTCCTGGTCTACTACAGGGTCCTGCACGCCTTCCCGGAGAGCTGCAAGCCGCCGACGGTGCTGGTCGGCGACCAGTGCGTGGACTACGGCTCGGCGAAGGCGGCGGCCGCGACGTACCAGAACCCCGGCGTGCTGGGCGGCATCCTGATCGGCCTGATGTCGGCCTGGCTGTGGATCCGGTACCACCGCACCAGGCTGGTCGACTGGCTGGGCTTCTTCAACGGCCGCCGCCTGGTCCCGATGATCACCGCCCTGGCCGGCATGCTGACCGCCGTGGTGGCGCTCTGGGTCTGGCCGCCGATCGGCCGCGGCCTGAACGACTTCTCGCAGACCCTCTCCGACCTGGGTGCCGGCGGCGCCGGCATCTTCGGCGTGTTCAACCGCGCACTGCTGCTGATCGGCATGCACCAGCTGCTGAACACCTTCGTCTGGTTCCAGTTCGGGGAGTTCGTCAGGCCGGACGGCACGATCGCGCACGGCGACATCCCGCGCTTCCTGGCGGGCGACCCGACGGCCGGCCAGTTCCAGTCCGGCTTCTTCCCGATCATGATGTTCGCGCTTCCGGCGGCCGCCCTCGCCATCGCGCACTCGGCGAAGCCGCACCGGCGCAAGGAGATCTACGGCCTGATGCTCTCGGTCGGCCTGACCTCCTTCGTCACCGGCATCACCGAGCCGATCGAGTACTCCTTCGCCTACATCGCCCCGGCCCTGTACGCCGTGCACGCGCTGCTGACCGGCGCCTCGATGGCGGTGACCTGGGGGCTCGGGGTGCACGACGGGTTCAGCTTCTCGGCCGGCCTGATCGACTACGTGATCAACTGGGGGCTGGCCACCAAGCCGTGGCTGATCATCCCGATCGGCCTCTGCTTCGCCGTCGTGTACTACGCGCTCTTCCGGTTCATCATCATCAAATTCAACCTGAAAACACCGGGCCGGGAGGACGAGTCCGAGGTCGAGGACGTCACCAAGGCCTGAAACCGAGCGTCACCGGGGTTATCCCCGCAATGGCCTCCGGACCGACGGGTTCGGGGCCTTCGGCATTTCGGAAAGACCTGCCGCCGCGACCCAACGCCCCTGGCAGGACATGCTGTGCTTTTGTTGCGCCATTAGCCAAAATCGATTTTGTTGCGCAGTCGACCAAAGTCCCAATCGCGACGGGCGACCATGATCGCCATTCGGTAAGTAGGTTTCGATTTCATAGCACTTCGCGGTGACACCGCTTTCCGGGGTTCCTCGACTTCTCCACCCGTGCTACAAAACTGGTCTACACCACGTGTGGTGTAGACCAGTTCGCGGTTCGGCCCCTGTGCCCTCCCCCCGACCGACCGCCATGCCGTTAGGAACCCACCCCCATGAGTCAGTCTGCGCAGGCACCGGCGCCCGCCACGGCTCCGGCCTCGCCCAGCCCCGCCAAGAAGTTCGGCCAGAACCTCCTCCAGGGTCTGCAGAAGATCGGTCGCAGCCTCCAGCTGCCCATCGCCGTGCTCCCCGCCGCCGGTCTGCTGATGCGTCTCGGCCAGGACGACGTGTTCGGCAAGGACGGCCTCGGCTGGGACAAGGTCGCCTCGGTCTTCGCCACCGCCGGTGACGGCGTCTTCTCCAACCTGGCGCTGCTCTTCGCGGTGGGCATCGCGATCGGCTTCGCCAAGAAGGCCGACGGCTCCACCGCCCTCGCCGCGCTGGTCGGCTTCCTGGTCTACAAGAACGTCCTCACCGCGTTCCCGGTCTCCGAGGGCCACGTCGACGGCGACAAGTGGATCAAGCCGGTCTACCAGGACCCGGGCGTGCTCGGCGGCATCGTGATCGGTCTGCTGGCCGCGGTGCTGTGGCAGAAGTACCACCGCACCAAGCTGGTCGACTGGCTCGGCTTCTTCAACGGCCGCCGTCTGGTCCCGATCATCATGGCCTTCGTCGGCACCGCCGTCGGCGTCTTCTTCGGTCTGGCCTGGGGCCCGATCGGTGACGCCGTCAAGAGCCTGAACGACACCCTGATCGGCGCCGGCGCGGTCGGTGCGGGCGCCTTCGGCCTGGTCAACCGTGGTCTGCTGCCGGTCGGCATGCACCAGTTCGTGAACTCCTTCGCCTGGTTCCAGACCGGTGACTTCACCAAGGCCGACGGCACCGTCGTGCACGGCGACCTGACCCGCTTCTTCGCCGGCGACCCGACCGCCGGACAGTTCATGTCGGGCTTCTACCCGATCATGATGTTCGCACTGCCCGCCGCCGCGCTGGCCATCGCCCACGCCGCCAAGCCGCACCGCCGCAAGGCCGTCACCGGCATGATGGTGTCGCTGGCCCTGACCTCCTTCGTCACCGGTGTCACCGAGCCGATCGAGTTCTCCTTCGTCTTCATCGCCCCCGTCCTGTACGTCATCCACGCGCTGCTCACGGCCGTCTCGATGACCGTCACCTGGGCGCTCGGCGTGCACGACGGCTTCACCTTCTCCGGCGGCCTGATCGACTACGCGCTGGCCTGGAACAAGGCCACCGACCCGTGGATGATCATCCCGATCGGCCTGGTCTTCGCCGCGGTCTACTACTTCCTCTTCCGTTTCGCGATCACCAAGTTCGACCTCAAGACCCCCGGTCGCGAGGACGACGACGAGATCGAGGACGTCACCAAGGCCTGACGCCCGCGTCACCGCCCGCCTCGAAGGCCCCGCCCCGCCGCCGCTCCCCCGGTGG
>NZ_JBHVFE010000379.1:0-8877 GCF_042801945.1 Kitasatospora sp. NPDC057542 | reverse complement strand
GGCGGGACACCGGCCGCCGTCGCGGACCGGGCGGGTCAGTTGTCGCTGCTGCCCGAGGCGCCGTTGCCCGAGGAACCGGTGCCCGAGGCGCCGCTGCCCGAGGAGCCGTTGCGGTTTCCGCTGCCGGTGAAGGTGTCGCGGAGCTTGCCGCCGACGGTCGCGGCGCCGCCGGCGACGTCCCGGAGCAGGCCCATCAGCGGGTCCTTGCTCTCCTTGACCGAGGTGGTGTAGTGCTCGGCGGCGGCCTTCCACTGCTCGGTGTCCGGGTCGTCCGAGCGGCGCGGGTAGGCGCCGGCCAGGATCGAGCGGTAGTCGTCGCTCTCCGCCCACTTCTTCAGCTGGGCGACCCGGACCACCGCGAAGGGGTGGGTCTGCGGCAGCACCTGGAGCACCTTGAGCACGCCGTCGCGCAGGTCGCCGGCCTTCTCGTACTCCTCGGCCTGCTCCAGGAAGGCGTCGACGTTCATCTCGGCCAGGTTGTGGCCGCCGGCCAGCTTCATCAGGGCCCGCATGGACGCCTGGAGGTCCTGCCCGGCGAGCAGGCCGGCCCGGTCGCTGGACAGCTCCGCCTTGCGGAACCACTCCTTGAGCGCGGTGATGATCGCGGTGATCGCCAGGTTGCCGAGCGGCACCCAGGCGATCCGGGTGGCGATGTTGGTGAGGATCATCAGCATCGTCCGGTAGACGGCGTGGCCGGACATCGCGTGGCCGACCTCGTGGCCGATGACCGAGCGCAGCTCCTCCTCGTCGAGCAGCTCGACCAGACCGCTGGTGACCACGATGACCGGGGTGTCGATGCCGATGCAGTACGCGTTGACCGTCGGGTCCTGGGTGACGTACAGGTCGGGGACCTGCTCCAGGTCGAGCACGTAGGCGGCGTCGCGCACCATGTCGTGCAGCTCCGGGAACTGGCGCTCGGAGGTCTTCACGGCGGTGGCCAGGAACATCAGCCGGATCGCCCGCTCGGAGACCAGGCCGGCGAGCTTCTTCAGGATGTCGTCGAAGCCGGTCAGCCTGCGCAGGGCGACCAGGGCGGAGCGGTCCGCCGGGTGTTCCCAGGCCCGGGTGGAGATCCCGGGGAAGCGCTCGCGGCGGCGGCTCGGGGTCTTCGCGGTCGTGTCGGTCATGGTCTGGGTCCCTCCTGGTCGACGGCGGCTGCGGCCCACTGGCCCGCTCCCCCCGCTGGTCTTCGCCTGCAACGACTGCCTGTGCAACGTACGTGGTTGCGTACTCGTCCCCGGAGCCGGCGTACGGGCGGGCCGCCGCGCGGGCGGCGGGCACGTCACAGGGGTCGGTGGGCTGCGCCGGTGTGAGGCCGGTTTACCCTGAGGCCTGGACGACCGAGACCGGACCCGGCCGCGGTACCGAGCAGTTCGAGGAGCCCCGCAGATGTCCACCGACACGCTTGTCAGCCTGGCCGCGCCCATCTCCGACGAGTCCGGCCCCGGCCTGCTCCTGCGGATTATCGTGGTCGCGTCCTTCGTGGGCATCGGCCTGCTGGTCTGGATCATGGCGCGCGCCTTCAAGAACAACTAGGCCAGGGCCCTCCCCGGCTCTTTCCCGGCCCCTTCCCCGGGCCCGCGCTCACGCCCGGTCAGCGGCGGTGGGCCGCCGAGCGGTTGCCGTGTAACCCCCCGTACGATGACGGGTGGGCCCTCACCCGGCCCGGAACAACCCCCAGGTCCGTTCACCGAGCCGAGAAGGTCCCGCCGACCATGAGCACTGCTGCCGCACTCCCCGTTCTGAACCTCCTCGCCGAGGGCGAGGGGGGCAACCACGACAGTCTGAACCCGGCCCTGACCGGTGGCGCCGCGCTGGTCATCCTGCTGCTCCTGCTCTTCATCACCACCCGCTTCAACCGGGACCGCTGAGCCGCGTTCCGGGACCGCTCGGGGAGCGTCCGGCCACGGGCCGGCCGCTCCCTCACGCATCTGCGGACAACCCTCACGCGGTCTGCGGGGGACCGCCACCCGGCCGTTCCCGCACCGTAACGGGTGTCGCGTAAGGTGTGGCGGCATGGGAGAGCAGGCCGGGAGTCCCGGCGGACCGGAACCGGTGAAGAAGCGCCTCGGCGTGATGGGCGGCACCTTCGACCCGATCCACCACGGCCACCTCGTCGCCGCCAGTGAGGTCGCGAGTGCGTTCCACCTGGACGAAGTGATCTTCGTGCCGACCGGGCAGCCGTGGCAGAAGAGCGACCGTCACGTCACCCCGGCCGAGGACCGCTACCTGATGACGGTCATCGCGACCGCCGAGAACCCGCAGTTCTCGGTCAGCCGGATCGACATCGACCGCGAGGGCCCGACGTACACCGTCGACACCCTGCGCGACCTGCACGCCGTGCACCCGGACGCCGACCTCTTCTTCATCACCGGTGCCGACGCGCTCGCCCAGATCCTGTCCTGGCGCGACTCCGACGAACTCTTCTCGCTGGCCCACTTCATCGGATGCACCCGCCCGGGGCACACTCTGTCGGACGCCGGGCTTCCGGCGGGCGGGGTCTCCCTGGTGGAGGTCCCGGCGCTGGCCATCTCCTCCACGGACTGCCGCAACCGGGTCGCCCAGGGCGAGCCGGTCTGGTACCTCGTCCCGGACGGCGTGGTCCGCTACATCGACAAGCGGGCGCTGTACGCGCCGCGCGGGGACTGATCCGGGAGCGGTGCATGACTGATCGCAGCGACGGCCGGCGGCCGGAGGACTGGTCCACCGGGCAGTACCAGCAGCCGTACCAGGGCTACCAGCACCCACAGCAGGAGCCGCAGTCGTACGAGCAGCAGCAGTACGACCAGTACGGGCAGCCGGTGTACGGGCAGGACCCGTACGGTTACCAGCAGCAGGGCTACCAGGGCTACCAGCAGCAGCCGTACCAGGCCGTCGAGCCGCAGGCGCCGTCGTCGGCGACGTCCGAGTCCGCTGCGCCGTCCGCCGCCGCCCCCGTTGCTGCCGCAGCGGCCCCCGTCGTCGCGCCGCCGCGTCCGCGGGTGCCCCGGCCCGCCACGGAGCCGGTGCCGGCCAAGGCCGAGCCGCCGTCCGAGCAGGTCGCCGGGGCGCGGGCCGGGAAGGCCGGGAGCAAGGCACCCAAGGACAGCTACACCACGGGCGAGTTCACCTTCGTCGACGAGGAGGCGGAGGAGACCGAGGACGTCATCGACTGGCTGAAGTTCGCCGAGTCCCGCAGTGAGGTGCGCGCCGAGCGCCGCCGCAAGCTGCGCAACCGGCTGATCGGCCTCGGTGTGGTGGTGGCGCTCGCGGCCGGCGGCGTCGGCGGGTACCTCTTCCTCACCGGCGACAAGCCGACCGCGGCCACCGCCGCCGGCGGGCGCCAGGTCAACGTCGTCCACCTGCGCGACCTCCAGGGCAAGGTGTCCAGCGCGCTGCTGGTCAACGACGCCTCCGGGAAGAAGGGCACGGTGCTGCTGCTGCCCGACACCCTGCGGCTGCCCGGCCCGGGCGACCCGCCGGTCACCACGATCGGCCAGTCCATGGACGGCATCGGCGCCTCGGCGACCCGCGACGGCCTGTCCACCGTGCTCGGCGCCCCGGTGGCCGGTACCTGGCGGCTGGACACCCCGTACCTGGAACTGCTGGTCTCCCAGCTCGGCGGCGTCCGGGTGGACACCAACGCCGAGACCCACGAGGGCAACAAGCCGGACGGCAAGCTGCTGTCCGCGGCCGGGAAGAACACCATGCTCAGCGGCAAGGCCGCGGTCGCGTACGCCACGCTGCAGAACCCCGGCGAGAACCGGGACGCCCAGCTGGCCCGGTTCGGGCAGGTCCTGGACGCGGTGGTGCGCACCATGCCGACCGAGTTCAAGGACGCCAAGGACGACGTGCACCGGATGAACGCGGTGCTCGACCCCTCGCTGCCCGAGGACGCCCTCGCCGGGGTGCTCGTCCAGCTCGCCCAGCAGGCGAAGGACGGCCACTTCGGCACCACCGCGCTGACCGTCAAGCCGGACGGCAGCCTGGACGAGGCGACCGCGGGCAAGCAGGTCAAGGACGTGCTGGGCGGTACCGTGAAGTCCGCGGCCACCGGCGACGCCCCGGCCCGGGTCGCGCTCCAGGACGCCAGCGGCAACGACGCGGCGGGGGCCGCCGCGCAGGTCCAGATCGTCAACTCCGGTCTGACGTTCATCCCGGGCGGCGCCAAGGCCGCCCCGCAGGCCGCCAGTGAGATCCGCTACACCGACGACGCCCGGCAGGGTGCGGCGAAGTCGCTGGCGACCAGCCTCGGCCTGCCGGACACGGTGGTGAAGAAGGTGACCGGCGACACCCAGAACGCGGACCTGCTGGTCGTGCTGGGCAAGGACTACCAGCCGCCGAAGGCCCAGTAGGGCGGTGGCCCGGGCCCGGTGGCGGCCCGGGTCGGGTGACGGCCGGGGCCGGGGTGGGTGACGGCCGGGGCCCGGCGGCGGCCCGGGGCCCGGAAAACGGTTCCGGGCCCGCCCGGGCGGCGTGAGATCCTGGAAGGCGACCCCGGCCGCGCGCCGGGGCGCCCCAAGCCGCCGAGCCGGAAGAACACCGTGACCGTCACCGACCACAGCCAGCAGCTCATCACCGTCGCCGCGCAGGCGGCGGCCGACAAGCTCGCGCACAACATCATCGCCTTCGACGTCAGCGAGGTGCTGTCGATCACCGACGCCTTCCTGATCGCCTCCGCGAACAACGACCGCCAGGTCCGCTCGATCGCCGAGGAGATCGAGGACCAGCTGCGCGAGCAGCTGGACATCAAGCCGGTGCGCCGCGAGGGCGAGCGCGAGGGCCGCTGGATCCTGCTCGACTACCTGGACATCGTCGTGCACGTCCAGCACTCCGAGGAGCGCTCCTTCTACTCGCTGGACCGGCTCTGGAAGGACTGCCCCGAGCTGCCGCTGCCCGAGGACGCCCTGGCCTCGCGCAACCGCCCGGACGCGCACACCGACGAGGCCGGCAACGCCGTCGCCCCCGCCGACGACTTCGGCAAGCCCGAGGACCTGCACTGAGCCGGGGCACCCGGGGCCCGCGCATCGTCTTCTGGCGGCACGGTCAGACGTCCTGGAACCTCGAATCCCGCTTCCAGGGCACCACGGACATCGAGCTGACCGGGCAGGGCGTCCTGCAGGCCCAGCGGGCGGCCCGGCTGCTCTCCGGGCTCCGTCCCGACCTGCTGATCTCCTCGGACCTCAAGCGCGCCCGGCGCACCGCTGCGGAGCTGGCCGCGGTCACCGGGCTCGACGTGCAGCACCACGAGGGCCTGCGGGAGACCTTCGCGGGCTCCTGGCAGGGCCTGACCAACGCCGAGATCCGCGAGCGCTTCCCGGAGGAGTACGAGGCCTGGGCGGCCGGCGATCCGGTGCGGCGCGGCGGTGGCGGCGAGCTGGCCACCGAGGTCGCCGACCGCTCGGTGCCGGTGGTCCTGGAGGCCGTCGGCAAGCTCCCCGAGAACGGCACGCTGGTGGTGGTCAGCCACGGCGGGACGATCCGCACCATGCTCGGGCGGCTGCTCGGCCTGGAGCCGGCCCAGTGGGAGCGCTTCGGCGGGCTGTCCAACTGCTGCTGGTCGGTGCTCGGCCACGGCACGCGCGGCTGGCGCCTGCTGGAGCACAACGCGGGCACGCTGCCGCAGCCGGTCATCGGCGACGACACCTGAGCGGTCCCGGCGCGGGCGGCACCGGACGCCGGGGGCCTCTCGGGGCCCTCGGCAGGGGTCCGGAGGGAGCGGATTTCGCAGTTCCGGCCCTGACCAGCTAGAGTCTTCCTCGTTCGCAGGGAAGGAACGCGGCCCGGAAGGGAAGCGGGAGATCCGGTGAGTGCGGGGCTATAGCTCAGTTGGTAGAGCGCTTGCATGGCATGCAAGAGGTCTGGGGTTCAATTCCCCATAGCTCCACTCCGCATCGGCGGTCGTGGTCAGCCAGGGTCGCCCGTGTCGCGGGGCTATAGCTCAGTTGGTAGAGCGCTTGCATGGCATGCAAGAGGTCTGGGGTTCAATTCCCCATAGCTCCACAGCAGTTCGGAAGGCCGTCGCCCAAGGGGTGGCGGCCTTCCGGCGTTTCGGCCTCCCGCCGTCTCAGTCTCCCGCCGTTTCATCGAGCGGGCTCCGGCGTCAGGCCTCGCAGGTGTGGCTCCAGCCGCCCGGCGGCAGCGAGCCGAGCCGCTCGACCCGCTCCCGGTCCTCCGGGCCGGCCGGCACGTACACCACGATGTAGCACTCCGGCACGCCCGGCATCGTCAGGTAGGTGGCGTTCAGCCGCAGCACCCCGACCTCCGGGTGGCGGAACATCCGCAGCCACGCCTCCGGCGGCGCGACCTCCTGGCGGTCCCACAGCTCCCGGAACAGCTCGCTGCGCGCCGACATCCGCTGCACGTGCTCCTCCCAGGCCGGCTCGCCCACGTGCTTGCCGTACGCCGAGCGCAGCACCGCCACCATCCGCGGCAGGGTCTCCTCCCGGTTCTCGCAGGGGTTGCAGCACGGCGGGGCGGTCAGCATGCACCAGAGGCTGTTGAACACCACCTCGCGCGACGGGCGCATCCGGTCGATGCCGAACAACGAGCGGTACGGGCCGTTGAAGCTCAGCACGTCGAACCGGGTGTTGGAGACCGCTGCCGGCAGCGGCGCCAGCGAGTCCAGGATCACCTGGATCGACGGCGACAGCTCCGGCACGGCCGGCAGCGCCCGCGCCGAGGCGGACACCCCGGCCAGCCGGAACAGGTGCTCGTGCTCGGTGCCGTCCAGCAGCAGCGCCCGGGCCACCGCCAGCAGCACCTGCTCACTGGCGTTGATCGGCCTGCCCTGCTCCAGCCACGTGTACCAGGTGACCCCGACCCCGGCCAGCTGTGCGACCTCCTCGCGGCGCAGCCCCGGCGTACGGCGGCGCAGCCCCGGCGGCAGCCCGACGTCCACGGGAGTGACCCGCGCCCGGCAGGCCTTCAGGAAGCGGGCCAGCTCGGTGCGGCGGCGGTCGCGCCCGCCGGCCACGGTGGGCAGTTCCTCCAGGACGGTCATGGACCCATGGTGCCGCAGCCCGGGCCGCCGATACAGGTGCTGCCAGTACCAGGATCGGCAGGCTCTAACCACCAGTACCGCCACGGGGCCAGGCTGGCCGCCATGACGGACCTTCAGATCCGGCCCCGCGTGGCCGGAGGCACCACCGAGACCCCGGCGGTACGGCCCGGACTGCTCCTCGCGCTCGTCCTGTGCGGGCAGTTCATGGCCGTGCTCGACGGCTCCATCGTCAATGTCGCGGTCCCCACCATCCGAACCGACCTGGGCGCCTCCGGCGCCGCCCTCCAGCTGGTCATCGCCGGCTACACCATCGCCTACGCCGTGCTGCTCATCACCGGCGCCCGGCTCGGCGCCCGCTACGGCTACAGCCGGCTCTTCCAGCTCGGCCTGGCCGTCTTCACCGCCGCCTCGCTGGCCTGCGGCCTCGCCCCGGCCACGGGCTGGCTGATCGCCTTCCGGCTGCTCCAGGGCGCCGGCTCGGCCCTGATGGTGCCCCAGGTGATGAGCCTGCTCCAGCGCACCTTCACCGGTGCCGCCCGCACCCGGGCGCTCGGCCTCTACTCGGCGGTGCTGGCCGGCGGCATAGCGCTCGGCCAGGTGCTCGGCGGCCTCCTGGTCAGCGCCGACCTGTTCGGCAGCGGCTGGCGGCCGGTGTTCCTGGTCAACGTGCCGATCGGCGTGCTGCTGCTCGCGGCCGGCGCCCGGCTGCTGCCCCGGCTGCCCGGCGACGCCACCCGCGGCTTCGACCTCCCCGGCCTGGTGGTGCTCGGCGCGGCTCTCGGCCTCCTGGTGGTCCCGCTCGTCCTCGGCCACGAGCTGGGCTGGCCCGCCTGGGGCTGGGCGATGATCGCGGCCGGCGTGCTGCTGTTCGGCCTGTTCGTGGCCGTCGAACGCCGGATCGGCCGACGCGGCGGACAGCCGCTGATCTCCGGGCGGGTGCTGCGCGCCCCCGGGCTGCGCCCCGCGGCCGCCGGACTGTTCTCGATCATGGCGGCCTTCGCGGGTTTCATGTTCGCCTTCGCCCTGCACCAGCAGGCCGCGCTCGGCCACGGCGCGCTGAAGGCCGGGCTCTGCTCGGCGCCCGTCGCCGTCGGCTTCGGGCTGTCCAGCATGCACTGGCACCGGCTGCCCGGGCGGCTGCACCGGGCCCTGCCGGCGCTCGCCGGGGCGCTGCTCGCCGGCGGCTACCTGCTGCTCGGACTGATGCTCGGCGGCGGGGCGGAGGTCGGCGCCGGTCCGCTGGTGGAGATGGCCGCGCTCGGCCTGGTCGCCGGCGGCGCGTACGCGCCGCTGTTCGCCCGGGCGCTCGCGGGGGTGGAGCCCGAGGACGCGGCCGACGCCAGTGGCGTGATGGTGACGGTCATCCAGCTCGGCCAGGTGATCGGCGTCGCGGTGCTGGGCTCGGTGTTCCTCGGCCAGGTCGACCTGCCGGCGCCGGCCGCCGAGTCGGGGGGCGCGCTGCGGACCACCCTGCTGGTCGCCGCCGCCGTGGTGCTGGCCGCCGCGGGCTTCGCGGCGCGCAGCCGGCGGGCGGCGCGGTAGCGGGGCGGTGGCGGCGCGGCGGTGGGGCGCCCGCCTGGTTGCCGCGCGCCCCCGGGCGGAGGCGTACGCCCGGGGCGGGAGGCGTGCGCCGGGGGCGCCGGAGGCGGGCCCCCGGAGCTCGGGCTTTCGGAGCTCGGGGCGCGGGGCTCCCGGGGCCTGTGGTGCGGACCTCGGGAAACGGATTTCTGGAGCACGCCCCGGACCGTGTAAAGTAGTCGATGTCGCCGAGGGAAACGGCCGGAAACAACCGGGAACCACGGTGACATCGCAGGTCAAGGGGCTATAGCTCAGTTGGTAGAGCGCTTGCATGGCATGCAAGAGGTCTGGGGTTCAATTCCCCATAGCTCCACAGA
>NZ_JBHVFE010000378.1:0-8886 GCF_042801945.1 Kitasatospora sp. NPDC057542 | reverse complement strand
GGGCCGAGGCCGTATGTGCGCAGGACCAGGCGGTGGCGGTAGGTGACGATGACCTCGCAGCCGTGGGGGATGCTTCGCGATGACACGGGCCCGGGGGGACGGCGATCACCACACGAATGAAGCGCCGCCTCACCGAGGCCTGGCCGGACACCCCAAGGCCTCACGAATCGAACCGCGGTCGGCGATCTGCTTCTCGCAGGCCATGAAGTCGGTGCGGATGTCCAGGCAGACCGTCGGCGCCAGCAAGGTGGGCACCCTCGGTGTACTGCAGCACGCCCTTGACCGGCAGCCGGCCCACCAGGTCCTGGTGGCCCGTACCGCCCACGCTGGACGGGTTCCGCCCGCGGCGAGAGCGTCGCGCTGTTCGGGGCCCGGCAAACTCGCACACCTTCGTTCCGACGAGCCGGCGCACGATCCCGTGTTCCGCGATCCGGCGCTCCAGGGGAAGGACCCCGGTCAGCCAGCCGGAACTCTCGGCAGCGGCGGCCTCCAACAACACCCACTCATCGTGACTCAGCGCCACAGACCCCTCCCTCAACGCGACCGTGCCGATCCTGCCACGCCAGCCCACCGGACACTTCCCGGCCAGGCCCAGATAGGTGGGCCGCGTCGATGGACCCGTTGCTGCCAGTCCCGGCCGTCCGGCAGGGCGGGTGGCCGCTGTTCCAGGGGCCGCTCCGCCCCGCGGGGCTGACCCGCTCCTTTCGTGCGAGGCACCCAGGTCGTCACCGAGGCCCTCGCTCGGGTCACCGACTGGTGGCGGTGTCAGTGCCTCGTGTCACTGTGCGGCCCATGATCAACAATCTTGAGGGCGTCGACCGCGTCGACTGGTCGTCCATGGGGCACGCCTACGGCCCGGCCGACGATGTGCCGCTGTGGCTGGAGCAGATGGCCTCGCCCGACCCCGACGTCCGGGAGAGGGCCTTCAGCAGCTTCTACAGCTCGGCCCACCACCAGGGCGACGTCTACTCGTGCACGGCAGCGAGCCTGCCGTTCCTTCTCGTGCTCGCCGACGATCCCCAGGTGCCCGACCGCGCGGCTGCCATCCGGCTCCTGCTCAGCATCGGCAGCGCGGCGTTGGACTGCGACCCCGACGGCGTCTACTACAGTCCGTCCGGCCACCCGTCGACGCCCCATGCGGATGTCGTGCCCCAGATGCGTGAGCGTGTCGAAGACTTCATCCGGCACGCGGCGGACACGGACCCGCAGGTACGGCAGGCTGCCGTCCCAGCCCTGGGGCTGTTCCTCGATGACGCCGACCGGGCGTTCGCCCTGCTGCGTGAGCGGCTGGCGGCAGAGGGCGGCACCATGGAGCGGCTACTGGTCATCGAGACGGCCGCGACGCTGGCCCAGCGACTGCCGGCCACGCTCGGCCCCGTGACGACCTGGCTCGCCGCCCTGGCCACGGACGCGGCGCTGGATGCCGACATCCGGCTCGCCGCCCTCGTCCACCGGGCCGCCTGCACGCCGGAGGTGATCGACGCAGGCCTCGTCCCGACGGCGGCCAACCTGCTCCAGCAGCTCACGCCCGAACCCGCGCCCCAGGGCGAGGTCGACGCCCGGCCGACCGACTGCGGGCAGTGTACCTGCGCGGACATCGCCGCCGAACCGGCACCAAACCAGGGCGTCCCGCCGCAGATCGCCGCCGTCTTCGCCGACCTCGACCGCCAGGGCCGCGTCCATGCCCCCACCACCGAGCTGCTGACCACCCTTCACCGGGTGCTGGACGCGCGGGTGCCCGAACGCACGGCCCTGCTCACCGCCCAACTCCGCAGCCCCGATGCGGCCACCCGCTACGACGCCATCGCCATGACCTGGGACCTGATCCGCTCCTGGCGCGGCAACCACTCCAGCCTCGTCCTCCTGCTCGCCGACTGCCTGCTCCCGGACGACCCGTACACCGCCGCCGAAGCGGCCGAAACCCTCGGCAAGCTCCCCGCCGTCCTCGCCGAACCCGCACGCGAAGCCCTCGCCGCCCTCGTGGAAGCACACCGCACCACCCACGGCCCGGACGTCTGGGCCGCACGGCACCCGCTGCTGCGCCGGGCCCACCAGGAGGCGGTCACGGCGCTGGCCGGCCTCGGCGACGAGCGCGCCCTGCCCGGCCTGTTGACGGCGCTCGACACCGGCACCGACGACTGGCGTGCCGTGCAGGTCGCCGGCCACCTCCCGCAGGCCGCCGGGGAACTGCTGCCGAGGGTGACCCGGCGCCTGGCCGACGCGGACTACTCCTGGCCCTGGGGATCCGCCACCGCGCTGATGGCCGCCCTCAACCGGCTCGGCGACCCGGCGGCCGTACCCGCGCTCACCGCGGCCCTCACCACCGCTGTCGAGCAGGAGCAGTGGCAGACCGCCGGCGCGGCCCTCTACGCACTGGGCTCAATCGGCACCGGCGCCGCCTGCGCGCTGGAGACGGTCCGGCCGCTCGCCGACGCCGAGGACCCGGACCTGCGCTTCGCAGCTGTGAAGGCCCTGTGGGACATCGAGAGCGACCCCACCGATGCCGTGCCGCGGCTCACCGCCCTGCTCGACACCGGCAAGGATCACGACGCCGCCGACGTCCTCGGCCGGATCGGAGGGCCTGCGGCCGCAGCACTGCCCCGCCTGCGGCAGCTGTCCGAAGCCGGCCATGTCTGGACCCGGGTGCACGCCGCCGCCGCGATCTACGACATCGGCGGCCCGGCCGAGGCCGAGGCCGTCCTGCCCGTGCTGCTGGAGGCATGGGAGGAAAGCGACTCGACTGCCAACCACGTCGTGGACTGCCTGCAGCGGATAGGCTCCGCCGCCGCGCCCGCCCTTCCACGGATCCACGCCGAACTCACCCTCACCCGCCGAAGCGGCGATTTCTTCGCGAGCGTCGAGGACGACGAGGCACTTCAACGCGCCGCCCTGGCCGCCATCAACCAGCTGACCTGAGACCTTGGCCTGGTCCTGGGAGGCGGGTGAGACCGGTGGGCTTGCAGTGGGTGCCGCGTGTTCCACTTCCCTACCGCTTCCAGCTCGCCGGGGCGCAGCTGGGCGAGGGCGTATTCGGCGGCGGTCGGAGAGGAAGACGTGCAGCGGCGCGGGCGGTGGTGTGGGGTCAACTGCGGTACGCGGGCGTCGGCCTGCCGGGAAAACCCGCTTACGGTTCTGTGCCCGAACGATACGATCTCCACCAAACGCACACCTGTGCGACAAAGTTCCATAGAGAAGCAGGTCCATGCCTCACCCGTTTGTCATCGTCACCCTCCTCGTCCTCCTCATCAGGCTGGGCCTCTGGCTGAACAAGCGTCGCAAGGCCACCGCCGGCCACGATGCGCCCGCAGCCGGCCTGGTGCCGCGCGCCGAACTGGTCGAAGTGGGCAGCGAAACCACCGACCCGGCGGCGCGGGCCGCGCTGGACGCGGCGAAGGCGGGGAACTGGCGGCCCGCCGCGGCCTACCTCTCGGAAGGCGACGGTGACTGGAGCACCCGCTACGCCCGGATGGACCCGTTCGGCGACCTCGCGGCCACTGACGACACCTGGCTCTGGCAGTGGCGCAAGGAGCAGCCGGGCAGCCCCGAGGCCGCCCAGGTGCAGACTGATGCCCTGGTCAAGCGGGCGTGGGAGATCCGCACCGGGAAGTATGCGTCCGAGGTGACGCGTGAGCAGGCCATGGGCTTTCACCAGGTGTTGCAGGAGGCGGCGGAGGTGTCGTACGAGGCGATCCGACTCGCCTCGGACGGGGACCCGAACGCCTGGGTGATGCAGCAGCCGATCGCGATGGGCCAGGGCTGGTCGCACGAGCGCTACCGCGCGCTGTGGTCCGAGATTGTGGCCCGCGAGCCCTACCACTACGGTGCGCACACCGCCGCGCTGCAGTACTGGTGCGAGAAGTGGCTGGGCAGCAACGAGTTGATGCACGAGTTCGCGGACAAGGCGATCGCCGGAGCGCCGGCGGGCAGCCTGCTGACAGTGCTGAAGCTGCGGGCGTACTGGGAGCAGGTCCTGCGCGACAAGTCCGCGGCCCCGCTCTACCGTTCCGCCGAGTACACGGCCGCCCTGGACGCGGCCCTGGCCGATCTGGCAGCCGCCGACCCTGCCCACCCCGGCATCGTCCCGGCGCGTGGCTGGATCGCCCACGGCCTGATCGAGAACGGCCGCCCGGCGCAGGCCCTGGACCTCTTCCGCGGGATGGGCCGGGAGATCGCCGGCCCGTGGATCTACTACGGGAACCCGGCCGCCGTCTTCGACGCCGCCCGTACCAAGGCCGCCCGCGCGGCGGCCTGACACGGCCGCGACAGCTGCTCGCAGGCGCTACGACACATGGGCGTAGGTTTCCACGTCAGCTCGGCTCGTTCGCCTGTGTCCCGTCGAAAGCTGCTGACTGTCCGCCGGTCCGACTGCTTCACTGTCTCTTCGGTCCGGTCCGCTCCGTCCCGCGACGGGCCATCCGGTCCGGTCTGTTCAGCCGACGAACGTCGCAGAAGCGGCGCGGCAAGCTGTCGCCTCGGGCTGCCCCAAGGGGCGGTCCGAGGCATTGCGCCGCCAGGGCCGGCGCGGGGCGGCCGGGCCCTGGCGGATGTGTCCCGCGGGTCACATCCGGGCGTGGGCCTGGGGGCGGTCCGCGCTTTGGGCCGTCCCATCGCCGCCGGTGGTCAGCGGCTTTCCGGCCGGGGCCTTCCCGGCCGGAGCGCCCGCGGCGGGCCGCCGGCGCCGGGACGGCGACCGACCCTGGCTGGCGGCGGCGAACAGCACCCGGCCAGCGGCGCAGCGGCCGTCAGGGCGCAGCCAGTGATGACGCCCGAGGGAAGCGGCGCAGCGGCCGGGTCCTGGGCGAGACCACCATGGCCGCCGCCGCGCAGAAGCTGGAGGCCATGCGCGAGCGTGCAACTCAGCCGTCCACGGTCCACCTCTGCATGCCCGACATCCGATGCGACACCGGACGAAGCAGCGCCGACGTTGAGAGATCCTTCCCATCGGATCCTAAGCTTCGCGGATGACCTACGAAGAGTTGTGCTGGGAACCGCTAGCGGCGCTTCCAAAAGGCGAGCCCGAGACGTCCTTCGGCGGGCGTTGGGAGGACCGGCTCTGGTTGAACGTTCCTGGCCCCTTCTACATCGGCATCGCCGACAACTGTTGGACGGGCCGGCTGCACGCACCGCGTCATGTGCTCTACGGCGGAGAGCACTTCGGTGAATATGTGTATCGCCAGCCAGCGACCACGGCCGAGGTCCTGAACCTAGTGACAGCAGCCCAGGAAGATCCGTACCGCGGCTATGCCTGCGACGGTGACAGCCGATGGACACCCGAGGCTGTTCGGGACTGGTGGCGCGACCGTGGGCGGGTCACCGAGTACCTGGAGTCCCTCCTGCCCAGATGGTCGTCCAGCGACAGGTCTGACGAGCGGGAAGCCGCGGAAGGGCTGAGGGACTTTGCCGCCTACATCACTGAAGGGCTCGGCGCGGACCTCCAGAAGTACCTCTTCCGGCTTGAAGAGGGCTGCTACCCGAAGAACTCCGGACCACTGCCTGAGCTCCGATAAGCAATGACGGCCATGCCGCAACTCGCCCAACCCGAAGATCTACCCGCACCGACTGCCTCGCCGAGCCGGGTCGCATGCTATCGGTGGCATGGCCGCGGAATGAGAACGGCGGGCAGCTGGATTATCCACGTATTCTCTCGAAGGGGTTGTCGAGTGCCCTCAAACGGCTTGGGAGTTCCCGAGTTTCAGAGGTACCTGCTCAAGGTTATGGAACCTCCTGCGGCTCTACTGGAGGATGCTGTCGGGCGGATCGAACCGGGGGGTGACATGACCCGGGATGTGACCGATCAGATCTCTGAAATGCTCCGACTTGGACTCGGCAGGGCTGCGGAGGTCAGGGAGATCCTTGCCGACGTACGGTTGTCCCGTGCGAGCCTTGCTGCGACTGGCGATTCCATAGTCGAGCGATACTGCCTTCCGATCTGGCCGGATCTCGAATTCGAGATTGAGTTTGATTCCTCGGGTCGGCATCTGGCTCGGGCCGAGTTTTTCCGCGCACCGGATTCTCCCCTTCCCTCTGGACTTCCCAGGCCCTGGAATTTTGTGAAGAGCGAGCTCTTTGGGGGTTACGATGATGTGCGGGAGATCGATGGATGGGGCCACTACGAGACCTATTCTGCATTGATCAGGGGAAGTGGAAAGAGGTACTTTTTCAGGTTCGCCTGGGGCTTGCTGCAGGAGATCGAGGCGATGTAGGCTCGCGGACCCTGGATCTATTGCCTCCGAAAAGTGGGCGAGTTGCGCCCTCATGCGGATTTTGGCCGTGCGGTGGAGCAAGCTCAGCCCAGTCGAGCGACCGACCGTCAGTGCTTCACCTACGACTACCTCGGCCGCCTCACCACCGCCTGGACCGACACCGGCGGCATCACCACCCCGGACCCGCTCCAGCACAAGAACCTCGACCAAGGCTCCTGCACCAACATTGCCCACCAGCAGCGCGACGGCACCGGCCAAGACCACCGTGGGCGGCGCCAACCCCTGCTGGCAGGAGTACACCTACGACCTGACCGGCAACCGCACGTCCCTCGTCCAGCACGATCCGACCGGTGGCACCGCGAAGGACGTCACCACCACCCAGCAGTTCCCGACCCCCGGGACCGTCAACAGGCCGACCACGGCGGCGAACACCGGCGGCGGCACCGGCGGCGCCCACGCTCTGCTCGGATCCACCGTCAAGACCGGCACCAGCACGACCGCCAACGGCGCCACCCAGTACGACGCGGCCGGCAACACCACCGCCATCCGCACCGGCGTCTCCGGCACCGGCACCGCCGCCCTGCGCTGGAACAGCGAGGGCAAGCTGGCGAGCCACACCGCCCCCGGCCGGATCACCGGCAACGGCGGCAAGTGCATCGCCACCGCCGGCGGCAGCAACGCCAACAGCACCAACCTGCAGATCAACGCCTGCACCGACGGCGGCAGCCAGCTCTACACCGTCGCCAACGACCGGCTGGTCGTCCTCGGCAAGTGCGTCCAGGCCATGGGCACCACCGCAGGCTCGGCCGTCCAGGTCCAGAACTGCGACAACTCCGCCGCACAGACCTGGACCCCCCGCGCCGACGGGACCATCCACAACCCCGCGTCCAACCTGTGCCTCGCCATCCCCGGCGACGTGACCACCAGCAACACCGCCCTGGCCCTCGGCGCCTGCGCGAGCACCGTCCCGGCCGGGCAGAAGTGGACCATCCCGAACACCACCACCTACCTCTACGACGCCGACGGCAACCAGCTCATCCGCCGCAACCCCGGCACCACCACCATCACCCTCGGCAGTGACGAACTCACCGTCGACACCGGTACCGTCGGCAAGGCCCAGAGCGGCATCCGCTACTACCCCGTCCCCGGCGGGCTCACCATCGTCCGCAAGGGCTCGGGTACCGCGGCCGGCAGCTTCGTCGTCCAGGCGGCCGACCACCACGGCACCAACATCGTCAGCATCGACCTGGCGACCCTCGCCACCACCCGCCGCCCCGTCGACCCGTTCGGCAACCCCCGCGCCGACCAGCCCGCGCCCGCCGGCTGGCTCGGGGACAAGCGCTTCATCGGCGGCCAGAGCGACACCGCCACCGGCTTCACCCACCTCGGCGCCCGCGAGTACGCGGCTGCGACCGGCCGCTTCCTCAGCATCGACCCGCCGCTGGTGAGCGACGACCCGCAGACCCTCAACGGCTACGCCTACGCCCACAACAACCCGGTCGACCGCTCCGACCCCAGCGGCAACTACGACCCGGACGAGCGCAACTACTGCAACGCCCAACCCCAGGACTGCGCCTACGGCAAGTACGTGGGCGAGGGCCAAGGCCTCGGCCAGCCCGTCGCGAATGCCCTGACCCGCCAGTACGCGGACGTCGACGCCCAGCACCGCGCAAAGAATACCGACCCCAAGAAGGCAGAGAAGCTACGCAAGAAGCGCTACGACGAAATCGTGGGCGAGGGGAAGTACGAGTGGGGCAAGCTGCTCAGTGAGGTTCGCAAGATCGACTCCCACGCTGCCAGAGGGAACCCGGGGGCGGCAAGGCCGGCTGCCGGTTCGCTTCCTACATGAACCAGAAGGGACTGGCCGACCTGGTCAAGGACGCCCTGAGCAGGATCGACGAGTCGGACAGCGCCAACGACGCTAGCGCGTTCAGCGCCGACGACGACTTCGAGGTGGCCTTCCAGGTCGCGTTGGACGGCCACCATGTCGTGGCACGGGGCGAGAACACGCCTGCCCCCGGCGCCAAGGATGGGAGGCCCTTCGACGCCTGGGCCGACGGAGTCAGGTCCGACTTCAAACTCGTCAGGGGCAACGCGGACCGAATCAACGACCACCTCAAAAGCGCCAACGCACAAGGAGTCGATTCGGTCTACATCCTGGTGTTGAACTCCAACATCACCCAGCGAGAGGCGATGAACAAGGTCAACGGGTGGCTCACGAATCCCTACAGAGGGACCGTCAACTTCTCGCAGGTCCACCTCATCGGCGACGGCTATCGGACGACAATCAACACCCGATGACCGCGTAGTTCCTCACGGCGGTCCGAAACGGCCTACCCGTTCCGGACCGCCGTCCGATCCTGAGAAAGGAATCCATGAACCACCATCACGCCCTGTCCGAACGAGCCATGACCGAACACCTCCAGACCGAGGTGCACAGCGCCACGGTCGGCGACTCGGTCACCGTCCTGGAGATCCGTGTCCCCAACGAGCAGGCCTACGAGACGTGGCTGCACCACCGCCGCGAGCACGCCCGGACGGGGTGGTACCCCTTCGTCTCGCCGCTGTGGAGCAGTGACTTCGCGGACCGGGAGGCGATCGGCGGCCCCTGGTCCGGCGGCGGACCGAAGAGCCTCGCCCACGCGCTCGCCCAGGACCCGGAGGAGGTCGTGCAGGAGATGGT
>NZ_JBHVFE010000377.1:0-8936 GCF_042801945.1 Kitasatospora sp. NPDC057542 | reverse complement strand
GCGCGGCGGCCCGGGGGACGGGGATCGTGGTGCTGGCGGCGGCCACCCGGGGCGGGCGGCGTGCGGTTCGGAGGCCTTCGTCGTTGCGGGGCGGGCTCAGGGGATCAACGGGTGCCGGGTGGCACCGGCCAAACCGGCCCGGCAGTGGGTGGGGCGCAGCAAGGGGCCGCAGGCCAGGCGGTCGGCGGCGGCCGCCGCTTCGGCGGTGAGCAGCACCAGGGCGCGGTGGTCGAGGCGGCTGGCGGCCGGGCGGGGTGTGGGGTGGTGCTGGGTGTCGGGCACGGTGGTTCCCCCTCGGAGGCCGGGCCCGGCCGGAGGTTGGCCGGCCGGGCGGGGCGGGTGGTCAGCGGATGCGGATACGGCGGCGCAGCTGGGGCGGCCGGCGTGTGGTCCGGTTGTGGAGCGGGTGGGGGTCGTCGGTCTCGATGCCGGGCAGGTTCGGGTCCACCAGCGTCAGGCCGAGCGCTTCGCGGTGCTCGTCGTCCAGGTGGAGTCGGGCCGGGCTGCCGTCGGCGAGGACCAGGTGCACGACGACGGGCTTCGCCGGGTCGTGGGGGGGTGTCGACCTGCCCGGCCCAGGTGGCGGTGAGCGGGGCCAACGCCTGCTGCTCCTGGCCGTCGTCCTCGTCGGTCTCTGCGTGCAGCCAGTCGTAGGCGGCGCAGGCCTGTCCCCAGATCCGACCGTAGTCGGTGGGGTACTGGGCAATCAGGCGGCTGAACAGGTCGGGGAAGTTCGCGCCGGTGCCGTCGCCGGGCGAGTCGTCGTCCATGGCCCGGGCGAGGGTGTCCGGGTCGTCGGCGAGCAGCGGCAGGTGCGGCAGGTCGGGACAGTAGGCCTCGGTGGTGACGGTGGTTCCGGGCAGGTACTGCGTGGAGGTCATCTCCGTACGCAGGCCGAAAGCGATCGACTCGGCGATGTGCTGGTGGTGGGTGGGGCCGATCCGGATGTCACGAAATCCGGTGGGGCGGCGGACGAGTACGGCGTACAACGTGGGGGTCCTCTCCCGAAGTGGTGGGCGGGTGGGGCGGGCGGCCGCCGGGGTGGCGGCCGCCCGTCGGGCGGTCAGCAGCGGGCGGGGTGGCGGTGGACGGTACCTGGCCGGCGCGCGCGGTAGGGGCGGACGGGCGGCGGGGCCTTGGCGCACCGGGGCCGGCCTGGTGGTGGGTCAGAAGTAGTGGTAGCCATCGTTGGCTACCAGGGCGCCGTTGGAGCCTGCCTGGAGGATGTCGGATTCGCGCTGGTGGCGGTCGCAGAGAATCCAGTCGACGATGATCTGTCCCGCCTCGTACGCGTCGAGGTCGGCCGGGGGGAACTCGCAGCCCTCGCACTGTGTGACGCGGCGCAGCGCGAAGGTGGCGGAGGCAACGGCAGCGGCGGTCGTGGCGGGCAGGGCGGACGGGGTGGGCGTGCTGTGGTTGGTCGCCATGGGCGGGTTTCCTGTCGTGAGGCCCGAAGACGGGCGGGCGGGAGGTGCGGAGGTCTGGGCCCCGCCGTACGGGCGGGGCCGGGAGGCAATCCGGCCGGGAGGGTTACGGCCGACCGGCGGGAACAGGCGGCACCGTAGGGCGGGTGGCGGGCCGGTCAACTGGGCAGTGCGGGGTGTGCGGCCGGGGCTTCGGCGGGTTGGGGCGGGAGCGCGGGCAGACAGGGGCTGCCGTCCCCCGGCCCTGCCGTTGCGGGCTGGGGCCGGGGACGGCAGGACCGGGTCGGCCGGAGCACAGCCCGTCAGGTTGCGGGCGGCTCGCTGATGGTCGTGTAGCTGCCGGTGGTGAGGTACTGCTGGAAGGACTTGTAGCCGGTGTCGATCCGCACGGTGCCGCCGCAGGCGATGTTCGCGACCTCGCTCCAGGTGAGGAGCTGGCCGCCGTAGGGCAGGACGAGCAGCGGGGCGTCGGCGGGGTGGACGTCGCAGACGTCCCACGGCCAGCCGTTCGTGATGACGACCGCGCCGTCGGGGTAGTGGTCCCCGCAGGTGCCGCAGCCGCACGAGGGGTCGTAGGGCTGGGGGTCGGCGGGGTAGGCGCCGCTGGCGAAGCAGTCGGCGCGCGGCAGGATTCGCCCGGAGGCCGGGGGCTGGAACGCGGAGACGATCAGGTCGCCCTGCCGGACCTGGTCGGCGGTGCGCACGCGCAACAGGCTGGTCTTGAGGAACGGGCGGGAGCTGGCGTGGCCGGTGCGGGCCGGGACCAGGACCGGGTACAGGTCCATCTTGTGGTGGATGCGGAGTTCGGCGACGGCGACCGGCGGGATGTGGGCGTGCTGCGCTCGTGGCATACGTGCCTCCTGAAGTGGTGGGAACGGGCGGCACGGTAGGGGCGCGAGTGCGCCGGTCAACCCTTCGGATCTACCCGTACCGGGTCTGTCCCTGTTGATTGCCGGACCACCGCCGCCCGTCCCGCACCCGGTGGCAGGGCGGGCGGCGGTGGTCCGGTGGGGGCCCGTCCCCGGGCCCGGGGCGGCGGGTCAGAACGGCGCTTGGGCGGGGGTGCGCTCGGGCCGGGTGAGGTGCACGCGCAACCAGGGCCGGATTCGGGGGCAGGTGCACACGGGGCGGGGGCGGGGCTCGGGTTCGAAGGCGTAGCGGCCGGTGGGGAGGCAGTCCTCGTCGGTGAAGGGCGCGTGCCAGTCGCAGTCGAACTCGGGCAGGCGACGCACCCGTACGCCGGACCGGTCGAGGGTGGCGCTCCACGGCCCGACTGTGTGGGTGCGGCCGGAGCGGTCCCCGGGCCCGGTGGCGACGGGGCCTGCCGGCTGGAGGGCTGCGTCGGGGTGGCGGTGGGCCCAGCGCTGCCACACGCGGCGCGGGTAGTGGCGCAGGGCGCACCGCTCGGGGGCGGGGTCGGTGGCGTAGGTGTCGGTGAGGGCTGCGCTGACGGTGAGGGCGAAGGCGGGCTGGGGGCCGTCCCACCGGTCGGGGTCCAAGGGGTGGGGGCGGGTGAGGGCGGCGTTCAGATGGCCGGGGGCGGTGGTGAGGTCGAGCGTCCAGCCTCGAAGCGAGAAGTGGCGGGTATGCACGGTCATGCGGGTGTCCTTCCGAAGGGTCGCGGAGCCCGGGCCGGACCGAAACGGGCCCTGGGGGTGCGGGCCGGGCCGGAGCGGGGGTGCGGGGGAAGCCAGCGCGGCCGGAACAACTCACGGCCGCCGGGCGGGAACAGGACACACCGTAGGAACGGGAGGCGGCCGGTCAACCCTGCTGACAGACGTGCGGGTTGGGCGGGTGTCCCGGTGCGGGACACCCGCCCGCTCCGCGCTGTGGTGCGTCTTGCGTCAGCGCGGCACTTCGCCGGTCACGACGGTGCGGTCCCACCGGCGGCGTCACGGTGTTCGGCCAGCAGCGGCGACTGCGCCACGGTCTGGGTGATCTGACGCATCGTGGTCACTGCCACGCCGAGCTGGTCGAGGGCCTCGCCCTGCACGCGGCTGCACACCACCCGGTGCGCCTCACGGACGATCTCCTGGACGCTGCTGATCGCGAACAGAAGCATCGTGGCCGAGCGCTTCGGCAGCGGCCGCGCAAGGAGCAGCCTGTCGAGGGCTGCGTGGGTCTGCTCCAGCAGATCACCGACGATGGTGAGGAGGCGGCGCAGCGAGGCTGTGTGTGGGATCGTCTTGTGGGTGCCGGGCAGGAGCATGAGGCGGTCCAGGTCGGCGCGGAATCCGAGGCTGGACGCGAGGCGCTTGATCTCTTCCTCGATGGTGCGGACCTCTGTGAGGTGGCACTCGGCGACGGCTTCCAGGCCGCGAGGATCGGCACCGGTCATGGGTTGACTCCTTGAAGGGGTGTATGGGCCGGGGGGCGCCCGGCGCGGGAGGGGCCACGCGCTCGGCTGGCAGGCCGGGTACGGCCGCGCGGGCGGCACTGTGGTGCGGCTGCCACCCCGGGCCGGGGAGTGCGGGGGTGCAGGGCAGCGGCGGCACCTGCAACCCGACCCGGGCAAGCCCGTACGGCCGGAACGGGGCCACGGCCGCCGTGCGGAAACAGGACACACCGTAGGAACGGGAGGCGGCCGGTCAACCCCAGGGCGGGTGGCATCGGTGACGGGATCTGTGGCGGATCCGGTGCCGAAGCCGCACCTGGGGATGGCTGGGTGCCCGCAGTCCGACGAGGCGGGCGGGGCTGGCGCAACTGGCGGCCGAGGGCCGGTGGTGCGGCCAGGAGGGTCTGAAGGACGCCGAACACGCGGGCTTCCTCGCTGCCACGGGCGTAGACGCCGATGAGGAGGCCGGCGGCGGTCTCAAGGCTGCGGGGCCGGACCGGTTCCTCCAGCAGGAGGTACTCCTCGGCCTCCGCGACGCACAGCGAGCCGTCGCGGTGGCCGGGGATCAGGTGCGGGCACACCTGGATCGCATAGGCGGCGCAGGCCCGGTGGAGGGGAGGTTCGCTCACCAGAGCCGGCCCGTCGGTTCCGGACACTCCGGCGAGGAACACGGCCCGGACACGGGGCTTGATACGGCGCCCGCACAGCTGGCACCGGCGTTCGTCCATGCAGGCTCGCTGACGCTGCGGGCACGGCCGCCCGAGCATGGGGCGGCCGCGACCGGGAATACAGATGCACGACATGACGCGGTCGGCGCCGGGGACGTTCCGGATGGCGGTCGCGTCGTCGCCGTCCACCCACTGGGCGATCCACGGCACCAGGTATCCGCGGTGGTCCCGCGGCAACGCCTCCGGTATCGGGACGTTCCGCCTGCCTGCCTGCTTCGTCTGCGACCGCCCAAACGCGCGCACGCGCACGCGCGAGGCAGTTCGGGGGACGGCGAACCCGGCAGCGGCCGGCGCGAGCGGCAGCAGCCGGTGGAGCGGGCCTACGCGAGCGGGCGCAGCAGGTAGCAGTACAGGCCGCCGCCGTGGCCGTCCGGACCCGCCCACTCCGAGGCCCGCGCATACCCGAGTCCACGCACCACGTCTTCGGCGTCGGCGAGCGTGGCGGCCGGGTCCGTGTCGAACGGACCGGAGATGCCGGAGCGCATGTCCTGCACGATCGTGACCTCGTGCAAGACCGGGTTGAAGTAGGCGCTGTACCGCAGGCCCTCGTCATTGAAGAAGCGGGAACTGTTCGGGATGTAGGCCGGCCGTCGGGAGTTAAGGGCGTCGGCGAGCGCGGCCGCCAGTGCCGCAGGGTCCAACGACGCGCCTTCGCCGCACCCGGGCTGCCCGCACGCGGGGTCGGTGCAGCAATGGAACACGACGTCCGGGACGATCCCGTCGGCGTCGTGCAGCTCGGCGTGCAGCGCCGTCAGCGGCTCGTCGGCGGCGGGCAGGGTCTCCGGGCAGCCGATGAGGGTGTACGTGCCGTACGGGCCCGGGGCGTGGATCTGGTGGCCGCCGCCGTCGGCCGGTTTCACGGCGGCCGTGAGCCCGGCAGCGTGCAGCGCGGCGAGGATGGTCGCCGCCTCGGGGTGCAGGTGGTCAAGCATCGGGGTGTCCTTTCGATGGCGCCGGGTGCTCTCCCGGCGATGTCGGGCGGGCTGCGGTCAGCGGGCGGCACGCGTAAACCGGCCCCAGGGAGACGGGGCCGGCACGGGCGCAGGGAGGCCCGCATCACCGGAACACGGACAGTGCTCGACAGCGACCGGGCGGGACAGGACACACCGTAGGAGCGGAGGACGGCCGGTCAACCCCGGGCCACAGCAAGCGGGGTCAGACCCGGGCGCAACGGCGGTCGGCCGGGGACCGGGGACTGCTACGGAGGACGGCAGGGCGCGAGTGTCTGGGCGGGGCGCAGCGACGCGGGCCCGGCGGCCGCCGAAGAGCATGGCGCGGTGCGGGACAGGGCGCGGAGGGTTGTACCGGCGGGGCGTGGCAGGCAGGGAGCGGCGGTCAGTCGGGGGCGGCGGCATTCGCGGTCCGGCTGGGGGCTCGGTGGCGTCGGGCTTGCCGTTGCGAGGCCGGCGAGTGCTGCCCTGAAGCGCAGGGGGTGTGTCGTGGTTCCTGCGAACCTGGGCCGTACGGCCCAGGGCCCCGGCGGCGTGCCGGGGCCCTGGGCTGTACGGGTTCGTCCGAGGATTCCTAGGAGATCTGCTCCACCTGATCGCGCACCTGGCGGCAGGCCTCCAGCTGGCGGGGCGTCAGCTGGCCGAGACGTCCGACCAGCCCGTGCAGTGCGAGCCGGTCGAACCACCAGATCACGTCGAGGACGGTCACCACGGGCAAGCCGTCGTTGTGGTCCGGGCCTGCGGCGGCTACCTGGGCGCCCTCCCACGCGAGGCGGACCTTCAGCAACCGGGAGTCCGTCACCTCAGGCTCGGGCAGCTGCATCGCCGGATGGTCCCGGACGAGTTCCACGAAGACCTGCGGCAGATGGAGCACCACCGTGTCCTTGGCCTGCTCCGCCGTCTCGTACAGCGCCCGCGCGCGGGCCTGCAGCGCCCGGGCGGTGTGCTGGGCCTCCTCGCGTTCGTTCTTCAGTCGCCGCAGTACCTGCGTCAGTTGCGCGTGGGCGTCGTCCGGTACGGGAGTCTGGTCGGTCAGCGCGGCGACGCCGTGGTCGAGGTTGGCCCATTGCGTCGGTATGCCCCCGGGCAGCAGGGCGTCCAGGTCGATTCCTGCCAGCGTGTACTGGTTGTCGGCGCTGTACTTCAGGTGGCGCAGCACGCCGGTGCGGCCGGTGGCCTCGATGCGCACCCGTGTGCCGAGCAGGCCCTCGGCGTTGTCGGGGGTGATGGCGTTCTCTCCGCGCAGGTCGTGTTCCGCCGACAGGACGCGGCCGCGCTTCCAGGTACCGACCGGGCGGGAGGTGGCGCCGCGGTGAAGGATGTCGCGGCGGTCGGGCTGGCCGAGGCGGCTCGTGATGAGGTAGTCGCTCCAGCCCCGGGCGTGCAGGTCGTCGCGGTTCAGGTCCTGCTGGGTGGGGGGCAGTGCGGGGACGCAGTCGGCGTACCGGACGGTGCATCCGGACGGGGGCTCAGCTCCTGCGGTGGTGTCGGCGGCAGCGGTGTCCGGGACGATCGCGTCACCCAAGATGTCGATGCCCAGATCGCCGAGCCACGGTGTCAGCGCGTCCACGACGTCCCCGCCATTCCAGGAACCGTCGCTGTTCTCGATCTCGGTCTTGATGCGGTTGAACAGCCTGACGACCTGCGCTCCCAGCGCGCTCTGCGGGTCGAAATTGAGTTTGTGCACGAGGACTTCCCTTTCGTAACAGGATGGGTGGTAGGGGCAGGACGACGACCCGGAGCAACGGGACCGAGCATCCGGGTTCGGGGCCGTCCCGCACCCGGGCCGGGGAGCGCGGGGTGCGGGACGGCGGCGGCACCTGCGACCTGCCCTGGGGGGGGAGGGGCGGGCGGGGTGCCGGGGGAAGCCCGTATGGCCGGAACAATGCACGGCCGCCGGGCGGGAGCAGGACACACCATAGGAGCGGCGGGCGGCCGGTCAACCCGGGGCCGGGACAGGCAGGAAGACGGCACGGGCGCATGTACGGGCACCGGGTACCGGGCGCTGTCAGGGTCTGCTGGCATCGTGGCATCGTCCGGCGGCGGCGCCCCTCGGGTACCGCAGGGCCGCGCGGTCAGGACCTCCACCGGCGCGCCCTCACCCCCGCCCCGGGGCGGTCCGCCGTCCGGAGTACCGATCACAGGGTTCTGCACACCTTGAACCGACCGCGGCGGGTCGGATGGGCACGCAACGGCCGGCAGCGCCCCCGGGAGGTGGGATCCAGGGGGCGCTGCCGGTGGTCGCGGACGGGTGGTGGCGGTCAGTCCACCATGCCGGTGAGCACGGGGACACCGTGTATGTCGCGCACCGAAGCGGGAGGCATCAGGGGCTTGACCGCGTGCCTCCAGCCGCGATCGATGCAGTGCACGCGGCCGAGCGCGGGAACGTCCAAGGTCAGGCGGGAGGCGCTGGCGTACCCGAGTCCGGTGTAGAAGCGCGTCAGGTCCCGGTCGTGGCGCAGCGACATGGCGCGGAAGCCGGCCTGCCGGTAATCCTGCTCGGCGCGGGAGACCAGGGCTCGGGCGATCCCCTGGCCTCGGAGCTCGGGCAGTACCGCGAGTTCACCGATCGCGCTGATCCTCCTCATGAGGCGGCCTGCCAGGAACGGGACGCGCCGGATCTCGGAGTGCCTGGCAATCCAGGGCACGGGTCCGCAGCGGACCACTCCGGCAGGGTGCCCCTCGTGTTCGGCGATCAGGACGTGGTTGTAGCCGTGGGAGAGGTTCCAGTCGGGACCGAGGTGTCCGGTGGGCAGCATGCTCGTGGCCTGCTGGGTGATCATGTCGCGGACCGCGGCCATGACCTCGCGCAGGCCTTCGTCGCTCTGGTGCAGGTCGATCAGCAGGATGAGGCTGATCACGGCATCGACGTCACCGGGGGTTGCCAGGCGTATCCGCACGCACCCGGGCCCGGTCTGGGCGTCGGAGTCGGGAGCGGTTCGGCTGGTGCCGGAGGGGAAGGTGGTCACGGTGTCTCTTTCGAAGTCCCGCCTGGCGGCGGATGAGGTGGGAGGTGTACCGCTCTGGGTGCCGGGGCGGTAGCGGGACCCGGGACGCGGCTGCGTTCAGGCGAGCACGCCGCACGGGGCCCCGAAGCGTTGTAGGAGCACGGCCGCGAGGCCGGGGCCGGGGCGCAGGAACGCCACGCGACGGGCAGCGGGCCGCGTCGGAACATCCGGGCCGTGCACGGCGAACCCCTCGCCCGGGCCGCGGCCGTCGTGCACGTCGGCGGTGATGCCCCGGCCCGCCCGTGAGCGGCCGGGAGCGCGCCGGAATCCGGCCCGCCCGCGTCCGGGCGTTCCTCCAGGGGTCGGTCGCGCACTGCCGCGCGACCACGTACAGCGGTTGCGCCCAGGCGGGTGAAACCGGCACCCGGCGGCGACCCTGCGCGGGACGCACGACACGCCGGCACCCGGCACCCCGTGCGGGGTGCCGGGGGAAGCCCGTACGGCCGGAACAACGCACGGCCGCCGGGCGGGAACAGGACACACCATAGAAA
>NZ_JBHVFE010000376.1:0-8993 GCF_042801945.1 Kitasatospora sp. NPDC057542 | reverse complement strand
GCCCGGAAACGGGGCGTCACCGTTGGGTCAGCCCAGATCCTTGCGGGCGGTCTGGAACGCCTGGGCGTGGCCGGCCTCGTCGGTGGCGTTGTGCTGGAAGAGGGTGGCCGCGGCGGTGTCGCCGGCGGCCTTGGCCTGTTGGGCGAACGTCGGGTACATGGTCGTGGACTCGTCGGTCTCGCCGGCGATGGCCGTGGCCAGGTTCCGGCTCGTGGTGCCGACCGTTCCGGCCAGTGCCGCCCCGCCGGAGAAGTGCTCCTGCAGCTCCACGTCGGAGACGGCGGTGAACAGGCGCGCCAGGGCGGGGTTGCCGCTCTGCTGGGCGTGCTGGGCGTAGAGGGTGTACTTGGCGTGCGCCAGGGCCTCACCGTGCATGGCGGTGTCGAGGTTGGCCTTGGTCTGCGCCGAGGTGACCTTGGGCTGCCCGGCCGGTACCGCCACGGGGTCGACGGCCGGGGGTGTCGGGACGGCGCCCTTGCCGGTGCGGACCGCCGTGAGGGCGGCCTGGTACGCGGCGTGGTGCGCTGTCTCGTCCTTGGAGCGCGCGACGCTCGGCCACGGTCAGCCACGCCACGGCGGCCACGATGACCACCGCGAGGACGAGACTGACCGGACCGGTGCCCAGATCAAGGCCGCCGCGCCCGCGGCTGACACCGGCCCAGTCAGCGAAGCAGGCGCCCAGCGGCCGGGTGAGCACATAGGCCCACCAGAACGTGAGCACCGGCGACAGGCCGGACAGGCGATGGGCCACCGCGGGCACCGCGATCAGGGCGGCGAACAGCAGCCCGGAGGGCAGGTAGCCCCAGCCCAGGGTGGCGGCGGTCAGGTCCCCGACCGCCGTGCCGAGCGCGAAGGTGGCCATCACCGCGCACCAGTAGAAGACCTCGCGGCGACCGCCGGCGACCGTCTCCACCGCCAGGGTCCCCTCGGTGCGCCGCCACAGGACGAACACCAGGGCGAGGACGAGGGCGAACGCCGCCGCGGAGACGGCGTAGGGGACACCGAGGGCGACGTGCGCGACATCGGCGGCCATGGTGCCGAACACGCTCACCATGACCACCGCGGCCCAGTACACGACCGGGACGTAGCGGCGAGTGCGGGCCTGTGCGAACAGCGCGGCGGCCAGCAGCAGGCCGGCCGAGCCGACCGCCGGGATCGGCCCGAGCGTGCGGGCGAGGTAGTCGGAGGTGGTCTCGCCCATGCCGGTGGTGAGGATCTTGACGATCCAGAACACCGCCGTCACCTGCGGAACCTTGCTCCAGGCAGGCCCGGCGGACACGGCTTGGCGTCGGTGTGTGCGCTGGGGTGTTGTCATGGCGCCCAAGACGACGGCGCTCCCTTCCACGGTGCGCGGCCGCGGCCGCGCGGAACGAGTGGGTCAGCCGCCCACGACGGTGTTGCCGGTGATCGCGTCGCTGGTGCCGTCCACCGTCACCAGGTGCCGCACGCCGTCCGGACCCAGGACCACGGCCTGCCACGCGCGGCCACCGCCCCGCTCGGTGACCGGGGACAGCGACTCGACCCTGCCGCCGGGCACACCCGACGAGGCCTTGGCCACCGCATCGGCAGCGTCGGTCGACGGCAGCGGCGCCGGCGCACCGTGCACGTCCTGTCCCCGTACCCCGCGATCGCCGTGGCGGCCCCCACGAGTGTCCGGGCCGTCGCGCCGCTCGCGCTCACCCGCGATCTTCCGGTCGCCGTGGCCCTCGCCCTCGTGGTGGACCGCCACCGCCACCGCCGCGCCACCGCCGAGCACGACCACGGCCGCGCCGACCGCGACCCACCGCCCGGAGCGCCGGCGCACCCACCGTCCGGCACGGCCCAGACCCGTGCGCGTCCTCCCGGCAGTCATCGCCGGCTCGACCGGCTCGAACCGCTCCCCGTTCTCCACGGACTCGTTCACACCACCCACCCCTGTCCTCCGCAGGCCCGGGCCGTCCCCGGGCGACAGCCTCAGCATGTCCGGGCGATGCTGAAGATCAGCTGAAGATCCGAAGGCCCCTTCGGCCGCCCGGCCGGACACCTGTCACCCTTGGGGGCATGCGCGTACTCGTGGTGGAGGACGAACGCCGGCTGGCCCAGGCACTCCAGCTCGGACTGACCGCCGAGGGATTCACCGTCGACCTCACCCACGACGGACTCTCCGGCCTCGCCCGGGCCACCGATCACGCCTACGACGTGATCGTGCTGGACATCATGCTGCCCGGCCTCAACGGCTACCGGGTGTGCTCACGCCTGCGGGCCGCCGGCAGCGACGCCGGCATCCTGATGCTGACCGCGAAAGACGGCGAATGGGACGAGGCCGAGGCCCTCGACACCGGCGCCGACGACTACCTGTCGAAGCCGTTCTCCTTCGTCGTCCTCGTCGCCCGCCTCAGGGCCCTCGCCCGCCGCATCGGCACCCGCGCACCCCGGCGCACCATCCTCGGAGACCTCATCGTCGACTCCGCCGCCCGCACCTGCACCCGCGCCGACACGGACATCGCGCTGACCCCGCGCGAGTTCGCCGTCCTCGACCACCTGGCCCGCCGCGCAGGCGAGGCCGTCTCCAAACGGGAGATCCTCGAACAGGTCTGGGACAGCGGGCCCGACAGCGACCCCAACACCGTCGAAGTCCACATCAGCGCACTGCGCCGCAAGATCGACACCCCGTTCGGCCGCGCCGCCGTCCAGACCGTACGCGGTGCCGGCTACCGACTGGCGGCCGACGGTGGCTGACCGTACTCCGGCCCGCATCCGTGCGGCCGCACGCCGCCGCCTGGCCCGCCACCCGCGTCTCGTGGCCCTCACCGCACGGCTTGCCCCACGCTCGGTCCGAGCCCGCACCACCTTCGCCGCCTGCCTCAGTGTCGCCGTCGTCCTCGCGACCGCCTCGGCCGCCGTCATCCTGTTGCTGCGCGCCAACCTGGAACGCACCGTCGAAACCGGTGCCCGCGAACAGGCCCAGGCCGTCGCCCGCCTCGCCACCGACGGACACCTCACCAGCCCGCTCCCGCTCGACCACGGCACCGACTTCATCCAGGTCGTCGACGCGCACGGCAGAGTCGTCGCCGCCAGCCAGAGCCTCGCCGGCCACCCCGCAGCCGCCCCCATCGACCACCAGGACGGCCACGACACCTTCAACCTCGGCGCCCGGGGCGACGAACACCACCAGCGCGTCACCACGATCACGGCCACCACCCCCACCGGCCCGGTCACCATCCACGTCGGCGCCTCCCTGCGCACCGTCGACGCCGCCGAGGACCTCACCACCGCCGCCCTCGCCGCGCTGAGCGCCGTCCTGCTGCTCACCGTCGGCGCCCTCACCTGGCGCTCGACCGGCCGTGCCCTCCGTCCGGTCGAGGCCATCCGCGCCGAAGTCGCCTCCATCGGCGACCGCGATCTCGACCGCCGCGTCCCCGAACCCCGCAGCGACGACGAGATCGCCCGCCTCGCCGGCACCATGAACGCGATGCTCGAACGCCTGGAGGCCGCCGGGGTCCGACAGCGGCGCTTCATCGCCGATGCCTCCCACGAACTACGCAGCCCCCTGACCGTCCTGCGCACCCAACTCGAAGTCGCCCGCGCCCACCCCGACCCCGACGTGCGCAACGACCTGGTCGCCGGCGCCCTGGAGGAGACCGAACGCCTCCAGGCCCTCGCAACCGACCTCCTCCTGCTCGCCCGCCTCGACGCCACCGGACACGACTGGCCGCACGAACCCGTCGACCTCACCGAACTCGTCCGCGCCACCGTCGCGGCCCGCGGGACCGAGCCCCACCCGGTCACCGTCCACACGCCCGGACCGGTCATCATCCACGGGAACCCCCAATGGCTGCGCCGACTGCTCACCAACCTGCTCGACAACGCCCAACGCCACGCCCGGCACCACATCACCGTGCGGCTCGACCTCGACCCCGACCTCGACAAGGCCGCGGGCCGGGCCCTCCTCGACGTGGCCAACGACGGTCCTCCGATCGAACCGGCCGACCAGGAGAAGGTCTTCGAACGCTTCGCCCGCCTCGACGACGCCCGAAGCCGCGACGACGGCGGCGCCGGCCTCGGCCTCCCGATCGCCCGCGACATCGCCGCCGTCCACGGCGGCACCCTCACCGTTCCCGACACACCGGGCACGGCGACCTTCCGAACCAGCCTCCCGCTCCCGGGCGATTCGGCCGCTGCCTGACGACCCGCGCGTGGACCGGTAACCAGGGGCAGTGAGCCTGGCACCGCGACAAGGTGCAGGCTGGTACGGACTGCCCCCGTCCTCGCCGCCGAACCGCAGACCGGCGCGCCCCGCCGTGACCCGTCAGCCGCTCTGGAGGCGGCGGGCCTCGGCGATGAGCTCGGTGGGCAGGGCGGGACCAGCACACGCGTGATCAAGCAGCAGGCCCCGGTACGAGTCGTTCGGCAGGTGCGGCACCAGTCCGATGAGTTCGCACAGGTCGTCGGGCGAGCCCGCGAGCCGGGCACGGTAGGCGGCTCCGGCCGCGCGAAGCGTGACCTCGGTCGGCTCGTGCTCCAGTCCCTGATCGATGAGCTGGACCGCGGTGGTGAAGTCGCCCTGTTCGGCGCGTAGGTCGGCCAGGTCGAGATACAGCGACCAGTCGGCCGGGTCCAGGGCAAGAGCGCGCTGGAACGCCGTCGCGGTCCGATCAGGATCACCCAACTTGCGCCATGTGCCCGCTCGCACGACTTCCGTCAGCATGATCCGCTCAATGGAGTCCGCCCGATCGCAGAGGGCGAACGACGCATCGGTGAGACCGCATGCCCGCAGGAAGATCGCCATCTTGGCCATCGCCTCCGGCAGCGGCTCGCGGGCACAGACCACCTCGATGGCCTCGAACCAGGGACGGAGTCCCTCCCGCACGCTGTGGGTGTCCAGAGCATGGCCGTGATCCATCGTCCGCATGGCGGCCTCGGCCAGTGCGCCGGCACTCACGCCGTCGAGGAAGCGCACGTCGTTGAACCAAGGGGCTTTGGCCCAGGCAATGGTGGGTTGCGCGCCCGTGACCGCGCCGATCGCCAGCACCGCGCCTGCTCTTCCCGGGCCGGCCGCGTCCCGGCCCAGGTCGACGGCGGCACCCGGTGATGCCCCGACCGCACCGGCTCAAGGGCGGCGCTCTCCGTCATCATCGCCGTCACCACCGCCTGGCGGTGAGCGCACCACGCGGGACTGCCCGTTCCATGGCCTACCTGCGGGCCGTGCGTCAGGCTCGATCACCACGACGGTGTTCTCCGGGAGGGAATGCCGACAACCGCGGCGATTCATCGCCCGTGCCGAGAATCCCGGCCAAGCAGTGCCAACTGTCGTGGCCGGGCAGAACGATACGCCGACGCCGCCGAGCCCGCCCGGTGCCAACCACCGTGGCCCGGCACATCAGCGGCGTCCTCGTGAAGCACCGGTCGGGTGAATCGCCATCGCGGGTCAGCGAGGCGGGCGGCCAGTGTCCGGAGTGGGGCCGGGGTGGTCACTGCGTGTCGACCGGAATCGACTGTGGGCTGGATCACGGTTGAGGTTGACCTCGGGGCAGGGTGGAGGCTCGTCGCAGCGGCACGACGCCGACCCGGGCACGACCGATGTGAAGGAGCACCATGTCCACCACCCTTTCCGGCCAGGGGCAGGATCGTCCGGAACTCCAGGAGGCGATCGAGGAGTTGGTCGCGTCCGGTTTCGTCGGGGTGCAGCTGCGGGTGAACGACGAGCAGGGCGAGTGGGTCGGCAGCGCCGGCGTGCGCAAGCTGGGTCAGAGCGCCAAGCCGCTGACGGACGGGCACTTCCGCATCGGCAGCAGCACCAAGAACTTCGTCGCCACCTCGGTGCTCTTGCTGGTGGCCGAGGGCAGGATCGGCCTGGATGCCCCGGCCGATGACTACCTGCCCGAGTTCGGGCTCGACCGGCGGATCACCGTGCGGATGCTGCTGCAGCACACCAGCGGGATCTTCAACCACACCGGCGAGCTCTACGAGGACGGGACGATCGTGCTGGGGGTCCCCTGGCAGGGCAAGGAGTGGGTGGACAACCGGTTCAAGACCTACCTGCCCGAGGAGCTGGTACGGCTGTCGCTGTCCAGGCCGGCGCGGTTCGCGCCGGGTGCGGGCTGGAGCTACGCGAACACCAACTACGTGCTGGCCCGGCTGGTGGTCGAGAAGGCCACCGGCCGTTCGTTCGCCGAGGAGTTGCAGCGGCTGGTCCTGGGGCCGCTGGGGATGACCGGCACCGTTGCGCCGGGCGTCTCGCCGGAGATCCCCGAGCCGCACAACCACGGCTACTACCGCTACGAGGATGCCGGGCAGGAGCGGACGGTCGATGTCACCCGTCAGAACCCGTCCTGGGTCGGAGCCGGTGGTGACATGATCTCGACCACTCGGGACCTGCACACGTACTTCTCCGCACTGATGGGCGGCAGGCTCCTGCCGGCCGAGCTGCTGGCCGAGATGCGCACGCCGGAGGCGACCGTCGGCTACGGCCTGGGGGTGTTCGCGCAGGAAACGGAGGGCGGCACCGTCTTCCACCACAACGGCGCCACCATGGGCTCGGCGGCGCTGATGTACGGCACAGCCGACGGCGCCAAGACCCTGACTGCCGGGCTGACCTGGGTGGACGACGCCGACCTGTCGATAGCACCGGCATTCCGGACCGCCCAACAGCGTTTCGTCGACGGGCTGTTCTGCGGCAAGCTGGGCTGATGAGGAACGGAGTCACGATCGGGCAGGCGGCGGCGTTCGTCGGCGTCACGGTGAAGACGGTGCGGCACTACCACAAGCTCGGCCTGGTCACGGAGCCGGAACGCGACAGCTCCGGCTACCGGCGGTACGGATCCGGCGAGCTGCTGCAGCTGGTTCAGGTACGGACGCTGGCCGCCGCGGGCGTGCCGCTGGCCGAGATCGGGCCCATGCTCGACGCCGACGCCGCGCGGTTCGGCGCCGCGCTCGCCGACGTCGGGCGGCAGCTCACCGAGCGCATCGATGAGCTGGTCGCCCGCCGCGACACGCTGCACCGGCTCGCCGACGGCGACCGGGCCCTGCTGCCCGACCGTGCCTGTGCGGTCCTGGACCGGATGCCCGGCCTCGGCTTCAGCCCCGACTACGTGGCCGCGCAACGCGAGGCCCTGGTACTGGCCCGGGCACTGGTGCCGGAGGGCTTCGACGGCTTCCTGACCCAGCTCGAACACGGGCTGGACGACCCCGAGTACATCGACCTGACCAAGCGTGGTTGGGAGGCCGAGACCTGGGAACCGGACGACCCGAGGATCGAGGAACTCGCGACGGCCATGGCCGACCGCTACCTCGCCAACCCCGCGCTGCTGGGGGATCGCGCCAGCCTGCGGGCATGGGCCAAGGCTTCGGCCCAGTACAAGCTGATCAACAACCACCGCGAGGACCAGGCACCGGTCGCGGCCCGGCTGACCGCGCTCACCGAGACCAGACTCCGCGCCGCAGGCGTACCCATGCCGCACCGGTGACGGAACCCTCATGCCGCCGAAAACGCGCGGCACAGCGGGGGTGTTGACGTGGACGAGTGCGGACCTGGAGCAGGTGCAGGGCGAGGATCGAGGTCTCGGCGTGCTCCTCGTCCGGGCCGGTCATGGAGCCGATACGCCCCAGGAGATCACGCAAGGTCACCGGCAGGCTGGGTTCCTCGGGGAACCGTCGGCTGTTGAACACGAGAGCCGGCCAGTAGACCGGTCCAACCATTCCCCCCGGATGTTCGTCATCATGTGGCCAGACTGTCCTCATGACAGATCAGATCACCGAGCATCTCATCGACCGTTTCGTCAGCGCCCTGCGGCCGGTTGTGCCGCTGCTCTCGGTATGGGCGCACGGGTCGCTTGCCGGAGGTGACTACCAGCCGGGCCGTAGCGACCTCGACCTGATCGCTCTCCTCGGCCGACCGTGCACGGCAGCCGAGGAACAGCGACTTGGCGAGATGCACGAGGCCCTGGGCAGGGTCAGCCCCCTCGCGTCGAGGCTGCATTGCAGCTACCCCGCCGTCACCGAGTTGGACGATCCCGCACGCTCACACCTCACGTGGGCCCACGAGGAGCTCATGCACCGACCGATCACACCGGTGACCAGGCGTGAACTGCACGCCTTCGGACTCGTCCTCCAGGGTCAGCCACCGACCGAGATCCTGCCACCGGTGACCGACCGAGAGCTCGCCGATTCCATCGTCAAGGACCTTCAGAACTTCTGGCGGCCGGCCCTGGACCACCCGGAACGGTGGACGCGCGACATCTGGGTCGACCTCGGCCTGCTGACCCTGGCCAGAGCAGCAGTGACCCTGCAGGACGGCAGACTGATCACCAAGGCCGAGGCCCTCGACGTACTCGCCGAACTGGGCGCCCCCGCGGACGTCGTGGACGACATCAGGCAGCGTCGCTACGGCACTCCCGGCCCCGCCGACCAGCAGTGGATCAACCGGCGGGCAGAACTGACGCTCGCCTTCCTCGGGCCCGCGATCGACCGGATCGTCGCTGCTTCCCTCTGACGAAGCACAGACGCTGGCAACCGCCGATACCGCCGTCGGTTCGTCATCACCGGCCGACCAGCTGCCCCGAGTGCGGGGCCCGCTGGGTTGTCGATCGCCCGTGAGCTCGTGTTCTTGAGCCGGCGGGACTCGGAGGGGGCGTTCGCCGCGTTTCTCCCGGGCCGTGTTGCATGATCGTTCTCATCTGCTTCCAGGCCTGGCGTGACGTGATCGGGCTGCCGTCCCCCACCCCCGGAGAGACGCAGACCTTCGCCTTCGAGACCGTCCATGGCACAGAACCGATCCTGAACGTTGTGGGACTGCCGGGCGGCTTCCACGACTGCCCAGCCCCGACTCGCCAGACGAGTGCTGTCAGAACTCATCAACCACCTGTACGGCACCCCCGACATCGACAAGCTGTCGAAGCGGGACCGCAAGGACGCCCTGCGGCAGATGGCCGAGCGCACCCCGAAGTACGCGACCGTGCCGAACGACTGACGCTGCGGTAGGCGCGAGGGCCGGGACACCGCTGGTGCCCCGGCCC
>NZ_JBHVFE010000375.1:0-9013 GCF_042801945.1 Kitasatospora sp. NPDC057542 | reverse complement strand
GCCTGTGTCGGACCGGGCCCCACCACCGCATGACAGCGATCAGGCCTTCGGGAGCGTTATCCCCAGTTCGAGCATCGCCGGCGAGGCCGGGCCGCCCTCGGAGCGCTCGGTCTTGTAGCCCTTGACCCGGGGTGCGACGGTGCGCGGGTCCACGGCCTCGGAGGGGGCGCCGGTGGAGTAGAGGCCCTCGGGGTCCTGGTCGCGGTCGTGCGGCAGGAGCCAGAAGACGCGGCGGCGGAAGGTGCCGGAGGCCCGGGAGGACTTGGCGTCGGGGCCGAGGATGGCGTAGCCGACCATGCGGCCGTCGCGGTGGTAGGCCGGGCGGCCGCGGCGGGTGGTGAGGCGGTCCAGCGACTGACGGACGTAGTCGAGGTCGGAGGTGTCCTCCAGCCAGACGAGGTCGGTTTCGTGGGCGAGCTCGGCCGGGTCGATCAGCGCGCTCACGCGTTGTGCTCCTCTGTGTCGTCGGTGATCAGGCCGATGCCCGGGTAGTACTTGCGGCTGTTGGACAGGACCATCTCCTTGGGAGAGGTCATACCCAGTGTCTCTCGGACTCGTGCGGCGAATGCACGCCCGGATACGGGATTGGCTCCCTCGAAGCCGCACCAACGGGTGTAGGCGCCGAAGAGCTGGGACTGTTCGGCACGCATGCCCTCGCCTGTGACGCACGCCTCCTTGAGGAAGCGGCCGACGTGGTCCTCGGTCTCGGCGTAGGCGGTGGTGGCGGTCTGGACGGCCTGGGGGCCGGCGAGGTCCTTCTCTCCGGCGAAGTAGCGGCGGGCGCCTTCGATGAGCCAGGCGAGGATCCCGGGGCCCTCCTCGGCGACGAGGACGTGGGCCAGGTTGTCGATCTTGCGTTCCTCGGGGACGACCCGCTCGAACGGGATCAGGCGCATGCGCCGCCAGAAGGCGAAGCCGCCGGTGCCGACCTCGGGGCGGTGGTTGCCGAGCAGCCAGAGCTTGTGGGTGGGCTCGAAGGAGAAGAAGTCCTGGCGCATCCGGCGGGCCTTGATCTTGTCGCCGCCGGTGAGCAGCTTGACCCGGGCCTCGTCGAAGCGGTCGCCGGGCTTGAGCTCGGAGCAGACGATGATGCGGCGGCCGTGGAGTTCGGCGAGGTCGGTGGGGTGGCCGTCGAAGGTCTTGGCCATGAGGAAGCCTGGCGGGGCCGCGTCGGCGTAGTCGCCGAGGAGCTGGATCATGACGTCGAGCAGGACGGACTTGCCGTTCTTGCCCTGGCCGTAGAGGAAGGGCATGACCTGGGCTCCGACGTCGCCGCTGATCGAGTAGCCGAGCAGCAGGTGGAGGAAGTCGCGGGTCTGGCGGCCTTCCTTGTCGTCGCCGAAGGTGTCGGTCAGGAAGCGGTTCCAGCGCGGGGTGGGCATCCGGGCGGGGGCCAGGGTGGTGGACCGCGAGTGGTGGTGGACCTTCGGGTCGGGCGGGACGATGGCGCCGGTGCGCAGGTCGACGACGCCGCCGGGGGTGCACAGGGCGTAGGCGTCGGCGTCGAGGAGGGCGGCGTTGAGGACCATGCCGGGGGCGGACTTGGCCTGGGCGAGCATGGCGTTCATGCCGGAGGTGGACAGCGCCCGGCGGCGGTGACGGCGCAGGTCCGTGTTGGTGTAGAGGCCGCGCGGGTCGTGGGTGGCGATGCTCTCGGCCATCTCGCCGGCGGCCCACAGGACGGTGTCGTCCTCGTCGAGCTGCCAGCGGTGGGCGGACCAGCGGTACCAGCCGAGGCCGGGGACGTGGCGGTAGTCGCGTCCGTAGAGGTGGACGAAGAGCTTGGCGTTGCCGCGGTCGGAGAGTGAGTCGGGCAGCAGGCCGTGGGGGGTCGCCTGCGGGCCCCCCGCAGAGGCCTGCGTGGCCTGGACGGGCTCCACGGCCGCCTGCGGAAACGGGGCGGCGGCTGCTGTGGGCGTGGGGTCGAGGAGGCTCTCCTGGACGGCGGTGCCGTGCCAGGGCGGCTGCGAGGGGCTTGGGACGGGCGGGTATTCCAGGATCTGTTGCGCCGTGGCCACGGGGTCGAAGACCGTCCTCTTGCGGCGGGTGCTGTCGGTCATCCGCGGGCCTTCCCGATGTGCAGGGGCTGCCGGGTCCCGGCTGCCAGGCCGGAACGGATGACGGCGGAGTTGTGCCGGTCCTGGGCGGGACGGGCGGTGCGGGCCGCGTCGAGGAGGAGCTGTTCGGCGGCGGCGTGCGTGAGGTGGCCGGCCGAGACCAGGCCTCCCACGGTGTAGGCGGCGCGGTTGAGCTTGCCGGTGAAGCCCGCGCCCTCGGGGGTGGTGGCACAGTCTGTGACCTCCTGGAGCACGGTGTCGAGCACCTTTTCCGCGCCCTGCTTGCCGCCACCCGCGGCCACGACGGCCTGGCGGGCACGGTCGGGGACGGCCGGCTGCGGCACCCTCGGTCGGCCGGGCCGGTCCTTGAGGTGTCCGGTACGGATGAGTTCCTCGCTGAGCCAGTCGGGCAGTGGGGCGGGGGTCCGGGCTCCGGGAAGCGGGGTGTAGGTGCCGGCGGCGGTGACGGTCCCGGGGGCGACGATGTAGCCGCCGTGGGCCCGGACGTCGACCTGCCAGGCCAGGGCGCGGCCCGCGGAGGAGCCGGTGGAGCAGGTGAACCGGCGGTCGGTGTGGTCCTGGTACCAGATGTGCAGGCCCCCGGAGGGGGTGCGTACCCGCAGGGTTCCCTCGTCCGTCGTGGGGTCGGGAGCACGGCGGAGGGCGGCCAGCAGGGCGAGAGTGTGGTAGCCGTTCTCCAGCCCTTCGAGGTCGACGTCCTCGTGGATGGGGATGCCGGGCAGGATGCGGTCCCGGGCGGGGACGACGTCGGTGTGGCTGTCCACGTCGATGACCACCAGGCCGGCCGGCCCGCAGGCGACGCCTGCTCCGAAGTCCGGGTTGACGCGCCACCAGGCGGAGAGGACGCCCTGGTCCAGAGTCGCTGCATGGAACCCGTGGCACCAACGGCCTGCTGCGGGGCAGGGGCAGTCGGCGGGGGAGTGCGGGGACTCCTGGCAGGGCCGGCAGTTGGCGGGCGGGGTCTTGCGTCCGGGGGCTAGAGGGTGGACAGGCCAGCCCTGGACGGCACACCAGCGGGCGACTGCCAGCGCAGCAGGCTGGCGGTCCGCTCGGTCGCTCCCCACGGCCATCGGCGCCGTCACGCTGGTCCCTTCCCCTTGTTCGGTAGCTGCTCGTTGTTCGGTAGCTGCTCAGACTTGAGTCGCTCGTTCAGTCGCTGAAGGCAAAAAGCCAGGTCAGGGCACTGGTGGGTATCGGATCAGCGACTGAAGCGACCGAAGTCCAGAAGATAGCTCACACAGACTAGCCGAGCGAGGACGTGCGAACCGTTACTACCGGGGCTTGCGGGCAAACTCAGCGACCAAGCCCTGGGGGAGCGACTGAGCCTGTTCAGTCGCTGGTTTGGGTACTCCGTCGTTTACGCAGGTCAGAGGCCATTTTCACAGCAAACAGCGACTGAAGCGACTGAAGCCCGGGTCTATAACGCGCACACGCACACGGGAATGTCTTCATATACCCAACCTTGAGTCGCTTCGGTCGCTGTTGTGGCGAGTATATGTGCCCTGACCTGGGGTTTTGTTGAGCGACTGAAGCCCAGCGACTGAAAGCGACTGAGTCTCTCGGGGCGCTTCCCCCGGCGTGTCGCCCGTGTCAGGCACGCCTGAAGGGCCGGAGGTGGGTCGCTTTGGGTCGCTTCGGTAGCTTCAGTAGCTCCAGCGACCCGGCCTTGAGGAGTGGAACCATGTGGGGACCGGAGCAGGCAGGTTCTCGCCCCAGGTAGCGGCCGAGACCTTCTGCCGCCAGTCGCTTGGGTCGCTGCCGCCCTCCAGGTGCTGCACCAGATCCGCGAGACCGGACTCCCCGACCCTGCTGCCAGGCCGTCGGTTCAGTGAACGACATGTCGTCCAGCGACTCAGCGACCGAAGCGACTCAAGCACCGACTTGCCTGTGTACCTGCCACCCCTCAGCGAGCTGCCCCCGGTCGAGGCCTGCGCGCGCCTGTTGACCGCCGGCTGTCCGGGCCGCCCCCGTACCCGATCCAGCCGGCTTGCGCGGCTTACGACTCAGCCCGGGATTGAGGGGCTGAGTGTGCCGAGCCTTGAGACGGGGCCGCACGGTTTCGCTCCTTGATCACGAAGAAACCGTGCGGCGGGCCGCTCGATCAGCTTCCTGGGCCGAGAGGTCAGCCCCAAGTGAGCGGGTCGAGGTGGAGGTGGAAGCGCAGGCCGTGAACGGCCCGGGTCACCAGGCAGGCTCCCGCATCACCGTCGTACCACCCGAGTGCGCGCGGGCCCGGCACTCCCCTGGCCGTCCAGCCGGCTCGGCATTCACAGCTCGGGACCGAGCATCCCCGCCGCGGCCACAGGACGAACTGCTGCGTGACCGCTCCCTGTGGGTGGCAAAAAGCGGCACCCCCCTGCAAAGCCGGTTCCCTCGCCGAAGCCGTCGGTGCGGGACACGCGCCGCACCTCGGCGAAGCCCGCCGCCCCGGACCACACTCTCATCGGTGCGGCTGCTCGGCCGCCTGAGAGCGGCTGGGATGCGCTCTCCTGGTGGGGATCGAGAAGGCGTTGAGCCGGCACGCGCAGGGGACAGCCTTCATGACGAGCCTGGATGTGAGCGAGGGCGGCCGAGCCGGTATGTGGTCAGGACCACACCTCACAACGAGTCATCGTCAAGATCTGTGGATGGGCGATCGTTGTCAGTCTGATTCGATCGGGATGATGGCGACGAGTTCGACTTCGAACCCGTCGGTGTTCTCCAGATAGGCGGCGTAGGTCTGTTCGCCGCCGGCGTGCGGGTGCCGGTCGGGGAACATCAAGGTCCAGCCGTGCTGCGCGGCCTCGGAGACCAGTGTCTCCACGGTGTGGTGGTCCTCAACGTGGAATGCGAGATGGTTCAGGCCGGGCCGGCACCGCTCGTGCTGGTCCGCGGTGAGCGCCGGGGACTGTTCGAAGACCAGGTAGGTCGTCCCGAGCCGCCAGCTGTGGCCGTTGTTCCAGCTCTGAAACGGTGTGTAGCCGAGGGCTTCCAGCAGCCAGCCGAAAGAGACGACGGCCCGGTTGAGGTCGGGCACCCAGATCTCGACGTGGTGCAGCATCCCAGTGGCGGGGCGCGTCATGCAGCCACCGCCGGGGTCGGCTCGGCCGGATGGCCGCGCTCGAAGCAGGCGCCGGCCCGGACCAGGGCGACCACGTGGGGCGAGTTCACCGACCGCCATCGGTTCCGGGCGGACTCGACCAGCTTGAACACCGGCGACACGGCGGGGGTTCTGCCGTCCGAGCCCCTGACCGCCTTCGTCCGCAGCCGGGCGGTGGCGAACGTCGACTCGATGGGCTTGGTGGTCCGTAGGTGGATCCAGTGCTCGGCCGGGAAGTCGTAGAACGCCAGCAACTCGTCCTCAACGTCGGTGATCTTCTTGACCGCCTTCGGGAACTCCGCGCCGTACTGCCGGGCGAACACCTCAGCGGTCCGCGCCGCGTGCTCACGGCTCTCGGCATTGTAGATCTCCTGCAAGGCCTTCCTCGCCGCAGGCTGGGCGGACTTGGGCAGGCAGTCGATCACATCGGCGGTTTTGTGAACCCAGCACCTTTGCTCGCGGGTTGCGGGGGTCAGCCGCCGTAGCTCAGAGCGTGGTGGTCGGTGATCTGCGGCTTTCGGGTGGCTGCGGTGTGGGATGGTTGGCCTGGGGCGGCCAAAGGTGCGCCATCGCGCCTACGCGCTTCAGGCGCGCGGCTGGCTGGTGCGCGAGCGCGGGGTGTTCAGGCCGGGTTCGGGTCCAGCCGGTGTGGACGGTACTCGGGCCAGTGCAGGTGCCGGCGCGCGCCATCCTCCGCGTGAGTGTGATCAGGGCGGCCCACCACACCGTCTGCGGGTGGTGATCGGGGCGGCGCTCGTGGACACGGTTGAGCCGGCGGGCGCGTGAGAGCCACCCCCAGGGTCCTCTCCACCACCCACCTGTGCGCCAGTACCGCGAACCCTTTCGGAAAGTCGTACACCACCCGCCACCAGGGGAAGTCCGCCGGGAGCGCGCGCCACGCACCGCCATTGCCGACGGCCTACCGCACAGCGCAGGGCATTCCGCGATGGCAGTGTTCCTCAGGACGCCCGCCCCCGGCCCTCCAGCCAGGCTTATTGAGCCCGGCCGGCCTTCCACTCCCGGGCGAGCGTCGCGTAGACGTACTCGCTGCCCCAGCGCTCGTTGTCGAGGTCGTTCTCGACAAGGTGTGCCTCCCGGCGCATGCCGAGGCGCTCGCACACGCGCACCGATCCGGTGTTGAGTGCGTCGAGGCGGGCGAAGAGCCGGTGGGCGCCCAGCTCGGCGAAGGCCAGTGCGGCGGTCGCACGTGCCGCCTCGGTCGCGTAACCCCGGCCGCCGTACGCCGGGTTGAAGGTCCAGCCGATCTCGACCTGGCGCGCCCGCGCGCTCGCGAGCTTCAGGACAACCTCGCCGACGACCTTTGCCTCGCCGACCGGGCAGACGGCAACCACGAGGTCGTCGCCGTCCTCGGCCCATGCCGTGCCGGCCGCGCGCCGCGTCAGGCTCTGCGCGCACTGTTCACGGGTGAGCGGCTGCCGGTAGAGGTAGCGAGCGACATCGGGGAGGCTCTGGTACGCGTACAGGTCATCGAGGTCGTCCGGCGTGAACGGACGCAAAAGAAGCCGTTCGGTGTTGAAGGGCAGCGAGAGCGCGGTCATCAATCTGGTCTCCTCCGGGGACACCCCGCCAGCCTGTGACCGGACCGTGGAGCCCCAACGACTCGTCCTGGGCAACAACGCCGTTCTAAACCCCTTGCCACCAGCTGCGCAACCGTAATTTTTACGACCTTGGGCTGACACTCCAGCAGGACTTCGATGTTTTGCCTGCTCAGAGGCGGCGTGGTGAGTGCTGTGGGCTGGTGAACCGTCAGTGGCGGTCTCCACCGGGCCGCCGTTCGCCGGTGGTCTCCCGGACATGCCCCACCCTCCGCCAGGAACCGGCCGGCAACCGGCAGCGGAGCGGCCACCGCGCGCCGGCCCGGGGCCGTACCGTCCTGGCCATGACGACCGACACCACCGCGTCGTGGCGCGAGATCGAGCGCACCACCGTGTTCAGCAAGTTCGGCCGGTCCGTGGACCGTGTCGAGTTCGAGCTGCCCGACGGGCGGAAGGAGGAGTTCTACCTCAAGACCGAGCGCCCGGCCGGTGCGGTGCTCGCCCTCACCACCGAACAGAAGGTCATCCTCGCCCGCCAGTACCGGCCCGGCCCGGACCAGGTGCTCTACGAACTGCCCGGCGGCTTCCTCGAACCGGGAGAGGAAGCGCTGGACGCCATCGCCAGGGAGTTGCTGGAGGAAACCGGCTACCAGGGCGAGGTCCACGCCGTCGGACCGTATTGGCTGGACGCCTACTCCAACGCCCGCCGCTTCGCTTTCTTCGCCACTGGCTGCGTCAAGGCCGCTGAACCGACCCCCGAGCGCACCGAGTTCATCGACGTCGTCACCCTCGACCTCGCGCAGTTCCGCACCCGCGTGCTCCGCAGCGGCGAGATGACCGACACCGCCGCCGCCTATCTCGCCCTGGACGTGCTGAACCTCCTGTAGTTCCCCTGGGGGGCGGGCGGTTCGGCAGCCGCCTCACCCACCCGCCATCCGGGAGGAACCTCGTGACCGGACAGAGCACCACCGACACCACCGCCCCGTCCCACAGCAGCGCGCTCGTCTCCCTGCCCGCCGGCGCCGTCGCCCTGGTCCTGGCCGGTGGCAAAGGCAGCCGCCTGCGCGCCGCACCCGACGTCTTCACCTGATGTGGGAGCGATACGTCCCCAGCGGGGCCGTGCCCCCGAGCGCTTCGCAGATCGAGGCCCTCCCGGAGCCGCTCAGAGCCAACGTGGCCGTCGAACTGATGGCCACGCCTGCCGCCGACGACCTCGTCCGGCCCAGCTCGAAGCTCCTGAACCGTGAGATCGCCCACCACACTCTGCCGCGCATTGTGAAGTGGCTCGGGTCCGGCGCGTACCCGTGGTCCGCCCTCGGCCGGGACCTCGCCATCGCCGAACTGTGCGCCACCGACGCGGTTACCGAAGCCAGGCCGACGAGGCCGACGAGGACGACAAGCGCGGCCACGAGGCCGAGGCCTGGGCCGACGGCCGCCTGTAACCACCTGACGGCGGGCCAGCCTCCACGAGGACAGGCCCGCCGCCTTCCTCACCACCCCGCCGTCCAGATCAGGGAGACCACAGCCATGGCCCGCATCGCTACGCACCACACCGCCCCGGCCGCCGACCACAAGCCGGTCCTGATCGCCATCCCGATCGTCGCCACCGACCCGTACGCCGGACCCGTCGGCCGACGCCACCACACCTGCGCGTCCTGCGAGAGCTCCAGGACCGGGGGAGAAGCCGCCTGCTGGAGCTGCGGAAGGCCGGTGACCGGTGAGCACCCCAATACCACCGCCGTCCTCCAGATGCCCCTGCACCGCCCCGCCAGCCACCCGGCCTGACCAACCGCCAGCCCACCAGGCGGCCCCGCACCCAGTGGGGCGGGGCCGCCCTGCCATCAATCTCGGGATGACGCGCGCCCCGGAAGCCCTGGAACCGCTCCGAAATCCGATGGATCCTCCGCCGCAAGCGAGGCACAATCCCCGGGAACCGCGGCGAGGGGGAGCTTGTTTGGACATATTCGCGTGTGCCGGGTGCTGCACCGAGCTGACGGCTCCGGTGTCCCGGGTCGCACTACCCGTCCACACCCACCACGGGGCCTGGGAGGAACTTCATCCTCCGATGCTGGAGGCGGCGACGTACGCCGTCGACCCACAGCCCACCGGACCGCCCTGGCGATTGTGGGAGGAAGTCGGAGAGGAAGCCGCCGCCCGACAGGGGGTATATGCGCCGGTGTACTCCGTCTCCTTCGGCGCGCGGGGCGGTTGAGTCGGCCTGGAGCGCGGTTCCAGTGTTGCTACCGGTCCGTTTCTCCAGGCCGCTCTCCGAACCCGGCGTGCCCATTACTGAGCACCGG
>NZ_JBHVFE010000374.1:0-9048 GCF_042801945.1 Kitasatospora sp. NPDC057542 | reverse complement strand
CCGCTGACCAGAGTTCTTCTGGTCGGCGGCCCTCGGGCTTTCCCGTACCCGCCCGCGCCACCAGGAGCCCCCGTGCAGCTCTCCGTCGATCCCGCCTCGGCCACTCCCCCGTACGAGCAGATCCGCGCCCAGATCGCCGAGCGGGCCCGCTCCGGCGAACTGCCGGCCGGACTGCGGCTGCCCACCGTCCGGGCCCTGGCCGAGGAGCTGGGGCTGGCCGCCGGCACCGTCGCCCGGGCCTACCGCGAGCTGGAGGCGGACGGAGTGGTGGAGACCCACGGCCGGCGCGGCACGCTGATCGCCGCCACCGGGGACACGGCCCACCGGCTGGCGGCCGAGGCCGCCGCCGAGTACGCCGCCCGGGCGAGCCGCCTGGGCGTCTCCCACGCGGACGCCCTGGCCGCCGTGGACACCGCGCTGCGGCTGGCCTACCCGGAGGGTTAGGGCGTGTCGCCCGGGAAGGAGCCTCAGAGCTCGGGGCGGATCATCCCCGAGGCGGGGGCCTGGGCGGGCGGTGCGGTGGTGCTGACGGGCTGTCCGGAGGCGCTGTGCTTGATCCAGTCCGTCCAGTCGACGTTCCAGTCCCCGAAGCCGTTGCCGAAGGGCTCCATCCGGGCGCCGCGACTGTTCACCACCGTCACTATGTCCCCCACCCGGGTGTGCTCGTAGAACCACTTGGCGTTCTCGTTGTTCATGCCGGTACAGCCGTGGCTGACGTTCTCCACGCCCTGCGAGCTGACCGACCAGGGCGCCGCGTGGACGTACTCGCCGCTCCAGGTCACCCGGGTGGCCCACTTCACGTCCAGGTCGTACGAATCCGTGCTGCCGGCCGCTATCCCGATCGTCTCGCCGTTCATCCGGACCGAGCGCTCCTGGCCGAGCACCACCTTGACGCCGTTGCGGGTGTCGAAGCCGGGCTTGCCGGTGGTGACCGGGATGCTCCGCAGCACCTCCCCGTCGCGCTTCAGGGTGAGCTTGTGGGCGGCCGCGTCGATCACCGTCTCCACCCGCTCGCCGATCCGCAGCTTCAGCGCGCTGCGGTCACCGCCGTAGAGCCCGTCGGCGATCCGGCTGCCGGTGGCGTCGAAGACCAGCGAGACGGTCGTGCCGACCGGCCAGTAGTCCTGCGGGCGGAAGTGCAGGTTCTTGTCGTCCACCCAGTACCAGGCGCCGATGACGGAGGGCTGGGAGCCGACGGTCAGGGCGCGCTCGACCTCCTGGCGGGCCTGCGGGCTCTTCACGGCCTCGGAGAGCTGCACGGTGAGCGGCTGGCCCACGCCGTAGACGCCGCTGCCGGAGGAGTCCGGGCCGAGCTTGGCGGTGAGCAGGTGCTCGGCGGCGATGGTGCTGAAGCTCGCGGTGGTGTCGCCGCGGCCGCCCTTGCCGTCGTCGGCGGAGATCCGCACCGTGTACGCGGTGGCGGCCTTCAGCCGCCCGGTGGTCTGCCAGCTGCGCTGGTCGTCGGCGAGCTTCCCGGCGATCACCCGGCCGTCCGGGCCGGCCACGGTGACGTCGGTGAGCCGGCTGCCCCTGACGGCGGTCACGGTGACCGGCTGGGAGGGGTCGGCCTTGCCGTCCGCCGAGAGGCGGACCAGGGGGGCCGCGTCGATCCGGTGTGGTCCGGTGGGCTCCTCGTCCTCTGACATGCAGGCAGCCAGTGGGACCAGTACTGCGAGGGCCAGCGAGATGCCACCGATAGCTGCGATTCCGTGCCTGTCGGCCATGACCGCCTCCGAGGGGTCGCACGATTGATCAGGGGGTCGCACGATTGATCAGATCGTAGGAACGCATGCTGGCGGAGCGACATCCGAGGGACCCGCCGTTCACCCGCCGGAGTGAGGCCGTCACCCCGGAGACGCAGCAGGGCCGGTCCCCCCGTGCGGGAGGACCGGCCCTGGTGTCGGCAGCGGGAACCCTACTGGTTCTGGTTCTCGCCCCGGTAGAACTCGAAGACCCATCCGAAGATGCCGATCGCGATGATCGGGGCGGCCCAGAACATCAGCCACCAGCCGAAGATCACGCCCATGAACGCGAGCGCGCCACCGAGCGCCAGCGAGAGCGGCTGCCAGCTGTGCGGGGCGAAGAAGCCCAGCTCGCCGGAGTCGTCCGCCACCTCGGCCTCGGGGTTGTCACCTGCGCCACTGTCCACCCGGCGGGCGGTGAAGGCGAGGTAGTACCCGATGAAGGCGCACAGGCCGAAGGCCAGGAACAGCGCGGTGGTGCCGGCGGCCTCGATGCCGTGGTCCGAGGTGTTCGTCCACAGGCCGTAGGTGATGGCCATCGCCAGGACGAAGACCGACAGGCCGAGGAAGATCTTTCCCTGTTCCTTCATCAGGCGTCACCCTCGCTCTTGCCCTTGCCCAGCTTCGGGGCGTCGTACTTCGCCGGGGTCACACCGGCGAGGTGCTTGGCCGGCTCACCGTGGTTCTCCAGGTAGTCCAGCGCGGCGATCTCCGGGTGGTGGAGGTCGAAGGCCGGGGATTCGGAGCGGATCCGCGGGAGGGTGAGGAAGTTGTGCCGCGGCGGCGGGCAGGAGGTCGCCCACTCCAGCGAGCGGCCGAAGCCCCACGGGTCGTCCACGGTGACCTTCTCGCCGTACTTGGCGGTCTTCCACACGTTGTAGAGGAACGGCAGCATCGACAGGCCGAGCACGAAGGAGCCGATGGTCGAGACGGTGTTCAGCGCGGTGAAGCCGTCCGAGGCCAGGTAGTCGGCGTAGCGGCGGGGCATGCCCTCCGCGCCGAGCCAGTGCTGCACCAGGAAGGTGGTGTGGAAGCCGAAGAACAGCGTCCAGAAGGTGATCTTGCCGAGGCGCTCGTCCAGCATCTTGCCGGTCATCTTCGGCCACCAGAAGTGGAAGCCGGCGAACATCGCGAACACGACGGTGCCGAAGACCACGTAGTGGAAGTGGGCGACGACGAAGTACGAGTCCGAGACGTGGAAGTCGATCGGCGGGGAGGCCAGCAGAACACCGGTCAGACCACCGAAGAGGAAGGTGACCAGGAAGCCGACCGTCCAGAGCATCGGGGTCTCGAAGCTCAGCGAGCCCTTCCACATGGTGCCGACCCAGTTGAAGAACTTCACACCGGTCGGGACCGCGATCAGGAAGGTCATGAACGAGAAGAACGGCAGCAGCACTTGTCCGGTGACGTACATGTGGTGCGCCCACACCGTCACGGACAGACCGGCGATCGCGATGGTGGCCGCGATCAGACCGGAGTAACCGAACATCGGCTTTCGGCTGAAGACCGGGATGATCTCCGACACGATGCCGAAGAATGGCAGCGCGATGATGTACACCTCGGGGTGACCGAAGAACCAGAACAGGTGCTGCCAGAGCATCGCCCCGCCGTTGGCCGGGTCGAAGACGTGGGCACCGAACTTGCGGTCCGCCTCCAGGGCGAACAGCGCGGCGGCCAGCACCGGGAAGGCCAGCAGGATCAGCACCGAGGTCAGCAGGACGTTCCAGACGAAGATCGACATCCGGAACATCGTCATGCCCGGAGCGCGCATGCAGATGATCGTGGTGATGAAGTTGACCGCACCGAGGATCGTGCCGAAGCCGGAGAAGGCCAGACCCATGATCCACATGTCGCCGCCGACGCCGGGCGAGTGCACCGCGTCCGACAGCGGGGAGTAGGCGAACCAACCGAAGTCGGCGGCGCCGTTCGGGGTCAGGAAGCCCCCCACCGCGATGGTCGAACCGAAGAGGTACAGCCAGTACGCGAACATGTTCAGACGCGGGAACGCCACGTCCGGGGCACCGATCTGGAGCGGCATGATCCAGTTCGCGAAGCCGGAGAAGAGCGGCGTCGCGAACATCAGCAGCATGATCGTGCCGTGCATCGTGAACGCCTGGTTGAACTGCTCGTTCGACAGGATCTGGGTCCCGGGACGAGCCAGCTCGGCACGCATGACCAGGGCGAGGATGCCACCGATCAGGAAGAAGGCGAACGACGTGGCCAGGTACAGCGTGCCGATCGTCTTGTGGTCAGTGGTGGTCAACCACTTGATGATGGTCGAACCCGGCTTCCGGGTCCGCTGCGCCCCGACCGTGACGGCCTCGGCGCCCCCGCCGGCCGCGGCGGGCTCGTTGAGGATTGTCACTTCTCTTCACTTCCCATGGTGATCAGGCCGGAGGGCACCGCACCGTTCTGGCCCTTGGCGCGAAGCTCGGCCAGGTGCTTGTCGTAGTCGGCGCGGTCGACGACCTTGACGTTGAACAGCATGCGCGAGTGGTCGACGCCGCAGAGCTCGGCGCACTTGCCCATGTACTCGCCCTTGACGGTCGGCGTGACCTCGAACTTGTTCACCACGCCCGGCACGACGTCCATCTTCATCATGAAGTTGACGGGCCAGAAGTCGTGGATGACGTCACGCGAGGTGAGACGGAACTGCACCGCCTCGTTGACCGGCAGCCAGAGCGTCGGAGCCTCCTTGGGCGTACCGACCTCGTACGCGGCGTCCTTGTTGGCCGGGTCGGGGGTCTCGGTGTTCTCGTAGTTGAACGCCCAGCTCCACTGGAAGCCGACCACGTTGACGTAGTGCTGCGGCTTCTCGGAGACCTGCGTCAGCTTCGCTTCGTCGCGGGCGACGAAGTAGAAGAGGACCGAGACGATGATGATGGGGACCGCGGTGTAGAGCGCCTCGATGGGCACGTTGTACCGGGTCTGCGGGGGGATCTCCACACCGGTGCGCTTGCGCCGGTGGAAGATCACGCTCCAGATGATCAGACCCCACATCAGTACGCCGACCACCAGCGCCGCGATCCAGGAGCCCTGCCACATCTGGAGGACCATGGGTCCTTCCTTGGTGACGGGGCTCGGGAGGCCAAGCCTGGGGAGGTCGTTGGCCGAGCAGCCGGTGGCGGTCGCGATGACGAGGCCCAGTGCCAGCGCCTGAGGCAGCTTCCGCCGCATCGTGCGCCGCGGCGAGCGGTCGGAGCCGTTGGGACTCACGTAGCGCCTTCCCGAAGTCTCGCCCGCCTTCGCGTCGCCCCGGAGAGGAGTGTGAGCCTCCCCGGCGACCCGTCCACGGGCACGGTTTGAATGCTTATGCGGGCCAAACCCTACTCCAGCCTTATGCGCTCCTGACGGGCAGCCCCCGGTAACGCGCCGCCCGCTAGCCCGATCAGGCCCGGCATGGGCTGCGCCGCAGGTCATCGTAGGCATTCGAGGTCCGTACGCCCGATCGGGGGATGACCTCGGACGACGCCCGTGACGGTCCGTCGGGCGCGGACGAAGCGGACATTCGGGATGATCGACTGACGGTGGGTGAGCCGCACGGCCGGACCGGGGCGCGGGCCGGGTGTGCCGTTAAATGTGACCGTGTACTTCGACGTGGCCTCGACGGCCCCTCTGCACCCCGTCGCCCGGCAGGCGCTGACCGCCGCCCTGGACGAGGGCTGGGCCGACCCGGCCCGGCTCTACCGCTCCGGCCGGCAGGCCCGGATGCTGCTGGACGCCGCCCGCGAGACGGTGGCCGCGGTGCTGGGCGCGCGGGCGGACGAGATCGCCTTCACCGCGAGCGGCACCCAGGCCGTCCAGCTCGGCCTGCTGGGAGCCCTGACCGGGAACCGGCGGCGCGGCAGCCACTTCGTGCACTCCGCGGTGGAGCACTCCAGCGTGCTGCACGTCGCCGAGCGCCACACGGGCGGCGGGGGCGAGGTGTCGGTGGCTCCGGTGGACCGGGGCGGGAGGGTCGACCCTGCGGCCTTCGGCGCGCTGCTGCGCCCGGACACCGCGCTGGCCGCGGTGCAGAGCGCCAACCACGAGGTCGGGACGGTGCAGCCGGTCGGCGAGGTCGCCGCGCTGTGCGCGCAAGCCGGCGTCCCGCTGCTGGTGGACGCGGCGCAGAGCGCCGGGCGGGTGGACGTCCCGGCGGGCTGGTCGCTGCTGACCGCGAGCGCCCACAAGTGGGGCGGCCCGCCCGGGGTCGGGGTGCTGGCGGTGCGCAAGGGCGTCCGGTACGCCTCGCCGCTGCCCGCCGACGAGCGCGAGGGCGGCCGGGTGCCCGGCTACGTCAACGTTCCGGCGATCGTGGCCGCGGCCGCCTCGCTGCGCGCCGTACGGGTCGAGGCCGAGCAGGAGAACGCCCGGCTGCACGCACTGGTGGAGCGGATCCGCACCCGGGTGCCGCAGCTGGTGCCCGAGGTCGAGGTGGTCGGCGACCCGGTGCGGCGGCTGCCGCACATCGTCACCTTCTCGTGTCTGTACGTGGACGGGGAGGTGCTGCTGACCGAGCTGGACCGGGCGGGCTTCGCGGTCTCCTCCGGCTCCTCCTGCACCTCGTCCACCCTGACGCCCAGCCACGTGCTGGCGGCGATGGGGGTGCTCACCGAGGGGAACGTCCGGGTCTCGCTGCCGTACGGCACGGCCGAGGCCGACGTGGAGCGCTTCCTCGCGGTGCTGCCCGACCTGGTGGCGGGCGTCCGGGCGCCGCTCGGACTGGACCTGCCGGCGCCGAAGCCGGCCGCCGGGGAGTCGCTGCTGGTCATCGACGCCCTGGGCAAGCGCTGCCCGCTGCCGGTGATCGAACTGGCGAAGCGGATCGGCGAGGTGCCGCCGGGCGGCACAGTGGCCGTGCTGTCGGACGACGAGGCGGCCCGGCTGGACATCCCGGCCTGGTGCGAGATGCGCGGCCAGGAGTACGCGGGCGAGGCCCCGGCCGCCGAGTACGGCGGCGACCGGGGCTCGGCCTACCTCGTCGTCCGGCGGACTACCTGACCAGGTGCGCGCTGATCTCGGCGGCGGCCTCGGCGCCGTAGGCCTCCTCGAAGCGCTTCAGGAAGGCGGCCGGGCGCAGCGTGTACTCCTGGGTGCCGATGGTCTCGATCACCAGGGTGGCGAGCATGCAGCCGAGCTGGGCGGAGCGCTCCAGGTCGAGGTCCCAGGACAGGCCGGACAGGAAGCCCGCGCGGAAGGCGTCGCCGACGCCGGTCGGGTCGACCTTGGCCTCCTCCTTGGCGCAGCCGACCAGGATCGGCGCCTCGCCCTTGCGCTCGATCCGGACGCCCTTGCTGCCCAGGGTGGTGACCCGGGTGCCGACGCGGGTGAGCAGCTCGTCGGCGTCCCAGCCGGTCTTGCTCTCGATCAGCGCGGCCTCGTACTCGTTGGTGAAGAGGTACGCGGCGCCGTCCACGATCTCGCGGATGTCGTCGCCCTCCAGGCGGGCCAGCTGCTGGGACGGGTCGGCGGCGAAGGCGTAGCCGCGAGTGCGGCACTCCTGGGTGTGGCGGACCATGCCCTGCGGGTCGTCGGCGCCGATCAGGACGAGGTCCAGACCGCCGACGCGGTCGGCGATCGGCTTCAGCTCGATGTTGCGGGCCTCGGCCATGGCGCCGGTGTAGAACGAGGCGATCTGGTTGTGGTCCTCGTCCGTGGTGCACATGAAGCGCGCGGTGTGCCGGGTCTCGGAGATGTGGACGGAGTCGCAGTCCACGTTGTTGCGCTCCAGCCAGCTGCGGTACTCGGCGAAGTCCGCACCCGCGGCACCGACCAGGACCGGGCGCAGGCCGAGGGCACCCATGCCGAAGGCGATGTTCGGCGCGACGCCGCCGCGGCGGATGTCCAGGGCGTCGACCAGGAAGGACAGCGACACGGTGTGCAGCTGCTCGGCGACGAGCTGGTCGGCGAACCGGCCGGGGAACGTCATCAGGTGGTCGGTGGCGATCGAGCCGGCAACGGCGATACGCACGGAAGGTCTCCTCAGGGTGGCTGCGGGGCCAGCGGGCAGTCGGGGATGAACCCACCTACGGTACCCGGCCCCGGGGAGCGTCCAGGCAAGAGTGCCGCAACTTGCCGCCCGCACCGCCATGGTGGCACCCGTTGCCCTCCGACGTGTACTACCTCCCGGTAGCACTGGTGGGCGGCCGGGCCCCTGCCTAGGGTCGGCCTTGAGGGCGTGCCGTCTGACGCGCCCCGTGGAGGCCCGCCGTGCGGGCGGGCCCCGTCGTCGACCGTGGCAGCGTGGCCACGGCCCTGGATCGGAGCGATGCCCGATGATGACCGACCACTCCGCCCCGCCCGCCCCGCGGTGCGAGGACGGCGAGACGCTCGACGCCCTGGTGGACTCCTCCCGGCGGCTGCGCCGGTTCTGGCCGCAGCTGGCGGCCGGCCCGGAGCCCACCACCCCCTCGCCGGACGGTTTCCGGGTCCCCTCCGAGGCGCAACGGGTGGTCGCCGGGATGGCCGAGTACAACTTCTGAGGCCCGTGGCGCAACGGTGCGGAACCGGATCCGACCGGAGCACGTCACATCCGCGCGGAGCGGCCGAGGAGGCGGCACCGCTGAGTCCTCGGGAGGATGTGCAGATGGATCTGGAGACGATGCCCCGACGCGGTCGGCGGGCGGCGGCCCTGGCGGGTCTGGCGCTGGCCGCGGTGGTGACGGTGGCCGGCTGCGACGGCGGCGGCAAGCCCGCCTCGGACTCGGCGGCGAGCGGCGCGGCCGCGGCCGCCTCGGCGAGTGCCTCCCCGCAGGCCCCGGCGGACGCGAGCCCGTCCTCGGCTGCGCCGACGGGGAGTTCCTCCGGTGCCGCGCAGCCGGCCCGGACGCCGCCGACCGGTTTCACGCCCACCCCGGCCTCGCCGGCACCCGGGCAGCCGGCCCCGGCCACTCCGCCGGGCAACGGGATCGCGGTGGGCGAGCCAGACCCGAACGGTTCGGGCTCGCCCGTCCGGCCCCCGGTCGCCTACCGGGTGGACGGCACCACCAAGCTGACCGTCTACTTCTTCGGCGGGGTCTGCACCAAGTACGCGCTGAAGGCGGACGAGTCGCAGCCGGGCCGGGTGGACGTGCTGGTCGTGCCGGGCCCGCCCACGGTCCAGCCGGGGCAGGTGTGCAACGCGCTGGCCAAGCGGCAGTCGGTGGCGGCCGACCTGCGCTCGCCGCTGGCCGGGCGGACCGTGGTCGACAGGACGAGCGGCCAGGAGCTGCCGTTGGAGGGCGACCCGCACATCGGGCCGGACCCGGTCACCCCGGACATCGCCGGGCAGTAGGCGCCCTGCCTGCGGAGAACGAGAAGGCGGCCCCGGGGTGATCCCCGGGGC
>NZ_JBHVFE010000373.1:0-9131 GCF_042801945.1 Kitasatospora sp. NPDC057542 | reverse complement strand
ACGACCCTCGTCAGGGTCTGGCCTGGTCGCGTTCGATGATGCTCTCGGGGCGTCTGACGGTCTTGCCCACGTCGTAGCGGGTGGCGGGCTGCTTGTTCTTCGAGCCCAGTGGTCGGCCTGGTCCCGGCCGCGATGGTTTCGGCGCACGGGCAGGGCGAGGTCGGGCGGAGGTTCCTGAACCCGCGTCGGGCTCGGGCGGGGGTAAGCCTGTTCGGCTCGATGGGCCGTTCCCAAGGGTGGCGGACGTCTTCGGCGAGCGGGCGGGCGAGGCAGAGCTGCGTGTGGGCGGTGACGATCAGCCAGGTCCACCGGTCCGCGGCCTGCGGGGTGCGGAGCTTGGGGCGGGTCCAACCGAACGCCTTCTTGATCATCCGGAACGTGTGCTCCAGGTCGAAGCGTCGAAGGAACGCCTGCCACCGCACGTCGATGCCAGCGCCGGTCATGCCGGTGGCGGAGGACCACAGCCAGAGCGGTAGCGGGTCTCCGCCGCCGGGCAACCGGTCGACCTCCCGGCGGATCAACGTGCCGTCGATGATGGGGAGTTCGCCGTCGGTGACGCCTGCGCTGCAACTCGTTGTCGCGGGCCACCGGCTGCGGCCTCGGTGAAGGCCGGATCTAGCGGTCTGGTGGCGTCAGTTGATGTCGAAGTCGGCCCTCGCCGCCGACACGGCAACCGCCACTCCAGACCAGTGAGCTGCTCTGCCTGGCGGTGCTCTCCAGCCGCCCGGTCTACGGCCGGCTCGACGAGTACGGCAGTGTCGCCCGGCTGCGCCAGGCCGCGAACACGGCGCCGGACCCAGTGCCGGCCACGGTGCTGGAACTGCTCGCCGTCCACAGGGAGCTCGGTGTCCAGGCGGCTCGATTGGTGTGGGAGGAAGCCGGCGATGTGCTCCGGCCGGTGGCAGTCGTCCAGCTGCTGATCACCATGTGCGTCGCTGTCGGCACTGAGAGCGGCCGACTCTCCGCGCCCCACACGGTGCAGCTCGTCAATGGTGATCGCCGCCCGCTGACGGCCGCTGCGCTCCGGCGCCGGAGCGCGGCGAGGGGTGTTCTTGCCAGGCTACTTGTCGAATTTCGGACACCCGGCAAATCGGGGTGAAGGGGTCCCGGCAGCCGGACAGAACAACGCGAAGACAGCCCAGCGGGGCGTCAGTCAGTGGCAGAGCCACGACCACCGGGGACCCAGTTACGACTATCGGTGTCAGTGGCCACCACTATGTTCATCAGCACGAACGTCGCCCCGATGCGGCGTGAATCCCCCTGTCATCCTGAGGAGACGGTGTGCTGTTGCCTGTCCGGGAGGAATCGAGTACGGCCCGGGTGGTCCCACCCGCCCGGCCGCGCAAGCTCGCCAAGGTGCCGTTCGTGCAGCTGGCCGACGGGCGTCTGCAGGGCGTCGTCTCCAGCGGCTCGGACATCGGCCGGGTCTACGTGTCGGCCATCGCGGCCGGCACCTTCGAGTTCGCGTGCAGCACCAACAACAACCGCCCCTGCGGCGGTGCCCACGGCGGCTACTGCAAGCACCTCGTCGCCCTGATCGCCGAGGCCGTGGTGCAGTTCGGCGGCGAGCGGGTCGCCCGTTGCCTGCGGGTCGACACCGACGCCGCAGAGCCCGACGCCGGGGAGATCACCCGCGTCATGACCTCGGCCCGCCCGGCGAAGGCCGAGTCCTCCCCGGCCGCCGCAGTGTTCGCCCGGTTCCTGAACCACCTGGAGTACCTGGAGTTCGAGGCGACGACCGAGCCGCTGCCGGAGATGCACTGGTTCCCGACGGCCCGGGCGGCGACGTGATGCGCACCGACTTCCTCTCCGCACCGGTCGACGGCCTCGACGAGGCCCTGGCCGTCGTCGACGCCTTCGACCGGGCGCTGGCCGCCGGTCTGCTGCGGCCGCAGCCCGCCCAGGCCGCCGCGCTGGGGCAGCTGGTCGACGCGCTCGCCGCCTCCCCGCTCGCCTCCCGCGTCGCCGAGGCGGCCGACAAGGCAGCCGCCGGCGCCGCGGGCGAAGAGCACCTCCTGGTGCTCGCCGCCGCCCGCACCGCGCTGCTCGGCGCCGCGCACGACGCGCTCGCCGCCACCGTCGGCGAGGCGACCGGCCGCGGGCGCGACAAGTGGACGGCCGCCGACCCAGGCGCGTCGGGTGCGCCGAACCTGCTCGCCGCGGCCCGGTCCTGGCTCGCCGACCTGGCCCGGTCCGGCTGGCGCGGCATGGACCACGACATCGTCTCCGGCTCCGCGCCCGTCGTCTGCGCGATGCTCCCGGATCCGGCGCTGCGCCGGTTCGGGGTGCTGCTCGACGGGTTCGCCGGCGAACTCGCCGCGTCCTGCCCGGGAGCGCTCCTGGAGCGGGTCCCGGTACGCCGGTGGGCGGACCTGTGGTCGCGGGCCATGCTGCTGACGCACCCGGGGGCGGCCGGCGCCGCGGCCACCGGGACGGTCACCGGGCGGCTGCTGCCGCTCGGCGTCGACCTGCACGAGCACTCCACGGCCGCGCAGGCGCAGGTCCACGCGGTGCTGGAGCCGGCCGACGGTTCCGCGCCGCGCCTGGTCCGGGCGTCCGTGTCGGCCCCGAAGCCGGACAGCGTCGTCGGCGCCGGGATCTGGCAGCTGCTGCGCCCACACCTGTCGCTGCTCGCGGCCGTGGCCGAGGGCCGCGCGATGGACCTGGTCGAGATGCCCGTCACCGCCGGGGGCGACCTGCTGTGGCGCGACGAGTGCGCGCGGCCGGGCGAAGCGGCCGATCCGTTCGCCACCGCCCGGGTCGTCCTGCCCACCGCCGTCGGCGCGCCCCTCGCGCCGCTGGAGCGCCACCCGGTCCGGCTGGCCGAACCGGTCTTCCTGGAGGGCTACACCGCCCAGGAGGACGACGGCGTCCTGGCGTTCACCCTGGCCGGCCACCCGATTACCGTCGACACCGGCCGCATCCCGGTGGCCGGACCGCTCACACCGCAGGCCGTCGCCGCGTCCACCGCCTGCATCGGCCTGCTGCGCTGGGACGCCGGGGCGTTCCGCCTCCAGCCGCTCGCCGTGGAGACCCCGGTCAAGCGGAAGACGGCGGCCGTTCACGCCGGAGCGTGGGCGGGCGGCACCACCGACAAGGCCGGCGCCAAGGCCGAGGCCGCCGCCACCGAGGCCGTCGCCGTGCTGCGCGAGCGCGCAGGAAAGCTGCTGCGGAAATGACCGACCACCTCATACCCGCGACCGATCCCGCCGCGGCGCCGGAGGAGAACCGCCGTCAGGTCCTCTACTGGCGCCTGCTGGCCGGCCTGTTCGACCCCGTGGAGCAGGCCGCGCTGGAGACGGCGAGCCTGGCCGTCGTGGAGGACCTCGGCCTGCCGGCGGGCCTGCTGGATCCCCGCACGTCCATCGACTCCCTCGTCCAGCGCCACCCGGGCCTGGCCGCCGAGTTCGAGGGCCTCATGGCCCCGGAGGCCGACGCGGCCGACCGCGACCGCGCCGCCGAGGTACGGCGCGCGGCGCTGTTCTCCAAGGTCCTCCTCAACACCTTCGCCACCGGCTCCGGCGCTGTGACCGCGGGACAGCTGTCCCGCTGGCAGGCCGACGCCGGATGGCTGGAGCGCGCCATGGGATGCAAGCCCGGCGACCTGCGCGCCGGGCGTGCCGGCGGGGCGGGGGCGAGCCCCTTCGGCTCCGGTGCCGGTTCCGGCAGCCCCGACCTGTCCACGCTGATCCCCACGATCGGCCCCGAACTCGCCGACATCGAGGCGGACCTGGTCAAGCGCATGCGCCTGCGCGAGGTCCTCGCGGACAGCAAGCTGGCCTCCCGGCTCACACCGAGCATGTCGCTGATCGAGCAGCTGCTGCGCGACAAGGGCAACCTCGACGGCACCGCCCTCGCCAACGCGAAGAAGCTGATCCGGCGGTTCGTCGACGAGGTCGCCGAGGTGCTGCGCACCCAGGTCGAGAAGGCGAGCGTCGGGGAGCTGGACCGCTCGGTGCCGCCGAAGCGGGTGTTCCGCAACCTCGACCTCAAACGCACGATCGAGAAGAACCTCGTCAACTGGAGCCCGGAGGACGAACGGCTCTACGTCGACCGCCTCTACTACCGGCAGACCGCCCGCAAGACGACGCCGCAGCGGCTGATCGTGGTGGTGGACCAGTCCGGCTCGATGGTCGACTCGATGGTCAACTGCACCATCCTGGCGAGCATCTTCGCCGGCCTGCCGAAGGTCGACGTGCACCTGGTCGCCTACGACACCCGCGCACTCGACCTCACCCCGTGGGTGCACGACCCCTTCGAGACGCTGCTGCGCACCGACCTCGGCGGCGGCACCGACGGCACGGTCGCCATGGCGCTCGCCCAGCCGAAGATCGCCGAACCGCGGAACACCGTGGTGGTGTGGATCTCCGACTTCTACGAGTGGAGCAGCGAGCAGCTGTTCGAGCAGATGGCCGCCGTGCACCGCTCGGGTGTGAAGTTCATCCCGGTCGGGTCGGTGACCAGCTCGGGCCGCGGCAGCGTCAACCCGTGGTTCCGCGAACGTTTCCGGGACCAGGGCACGCCCGTGATCTCCGGCCACATCGGCAAGCTCGTCCACGAACTCAAGACGTTCCTCACCTGACCCGGCGCCCGTACACCCGGCACCAGACCCCCATGACCGCCCCCGCCCGCAGAGAGGCAACCCGCCTGATGTCCGACATGCTCCGCGCCCCCGCCGAGATCAAGTACGCCGACGAGCTGGACTACCTGGAGTCCGTCGACCCCGGCCCCAAGCCGTCCACCTGGCGGCTGTCGCCGAGGATGATCCGCACCTTCATCCTCGGCTCCGAGCCCGCCGACGGCCTGGACCGGGCTATCGGACAGAAGTGGTTCGGCGAGCGCAGCATCGTCGAGCGCGCCGTCGTCACCCTCGCCTCCGACCGCGGCCTGCTGCTGATCGGCGACCCCGGTACCGGCAAGAGCTGGCTGGCGGAGCTCCTGGCCGCCGCCGTCTGCCGCAACTCCACGCAGGTGGTACAGGGCACCGCCGGCACCACCGAGGACCACATCAAGTACTCCTGGAACGTCTCCATGGTCATCGGCCGGGGCCAGTCGCGGGAGTCGATGATCCCCTCGCCGATGATGACCGCGATGGAGAGCGGCACGATCGGCCGGTTCGAGGAGCTCACCCGCTCCACCAGCGACGTCCAGGACGCGCTGATCTCCATCCTGTCCGAGAAGTACATCTCGGTGCCCGAGCTGAGCGGCGAGGACGGCATCGTGTTCGCCAAGCCCGGCTTCTCGGTCATCGCCACCGCCAACAGCCGCGACCGGGGCGTCAACGACCTGTCCTCCGCGCTCAAGCGGCGCTTCAACTTCGTGCGCATCCCCGTGGTGACCAACAAGGCCAGCGAGGCGGAGATCGTCCGCTTCCGCACCGAGGAACTGCTGCGCCGCCACCGGATCGACCTGGACGTGCCGCCCACCCTGCTGGACGTGCTGCTGCGCAGCTTCGGCGACCTGCGCGAGGTCGCCGCCACGGCCGGCAGCGACGACCAGCGGCTGGAGTCCGCGCTGTCCACGGCCGAACAGATCGGCGTCCTGGAGGACGCCGTGCTGCACGGCACCTTCTTCGGCGAGCGCACGCTGACCGCCCGTGCCCTCGGCTCGTCGCTGGTCGGCTCGCTCGCCCGCCGCGCCCCCGAGGACCCGGCCATCCTCACCAAGTACCTCACCAACACCGTCAAGCCCCGCAGCGAGCAGGAGGGCGGCGAGTGGCCGGAGTTCCTCGCCGCCGGTCTCGACACCCTCAAGGCGCTCGCATGAGCCCCGCGACCACCCGGGTGCCCGCCGACGGCGGGCACCCCGCGCCCGACACCTTCGACGCGCTGCGCGCCCAACTGCACGACGCCGCCACCGAGTTCGCCGACGGCCCCGGCGCGCTGGACGCAATCCTTCGCGGCCTCGTGGACGACGTCGACCGCGCGCTGCGCGAGCCGCTGGAGATCTTCCCAGTCTGCCACCACTCCCCCGCCTCCGCCACCGCCATGGCCCGCCGGCTGCGCGCCAAGCAGCCCAGGACCGTGTTCCTGGAGCTCTGCGAGGACATGGCCCCGCTACTCACCGAGCTGCGCAACTGCCGTCTGCCGGTCGCCGTGCAGGCGTTCGCCACGCGCGTCAACGGCTTCCCCGCCGACTGGGCGCCGCTGTCCGTCGTCGCGCCGATCACCGAGGCCTCCGCCGAGTACCAGGCCATCGCCTACGCGCTGGAGACGCCCGACGTCCAGCTGGTCCTCGTCGACCGCTCCTCGGACCACGTGTTCCAGTGGCAGCCCCTGCGGGCGGACGCCGAGGCGGCCGACCCGGAGGCGGCCCCGGCCGAGGAGGGCACCGCGCTCCACGGCGACGCGGTCGGCGTCGAACTCGGCGACCTGCGGCCCCGCTTCGCCGACCTGGAGAAGCACCTGCTGCGACACGGAAAGGTCCGGCACTGGTCGGAGTGGTGGCACCAGTACGTCGAGGTACCGCTCGGCGACGCCAGTCACGACACCTACCGGCAGGTCATGTTCCTGATCGGCAGCCTGTTCCGCCGCCTGGCACCCGGCGACTGCGACCGCGTCCAGGTGGACGAGGACCGCGAGCGGTACATGTGGACCCGCATCCGCGAGCACCTGGCTGCCACCGGCGCCGACCCCGCCGACTGCGTGTACGTCTGCGGCGCCTTCCACGCCGCCAGCCGCGTCGCCGAGTTCGGCGTCCACGGCACCGACACGTTCGCCGTCCCCCCGCGCACCGCCACCGAGTGGCAGTACGGCCTGATCCCCTCCAGCCACACCGCCATCGAGGCACAGTTCGGCCTCGAACGCGGATCGGTGTCGATCGCCGCGACCCAGTGGGAGAAGAACCTCAAGCGCACCCGAACCCAGCCGTTCCGGCTGAAGGGCCAGTCCGGTGCCAAGGCCTCCCGAGCGCGCAAGGCCGCCGCCCCCGCCCCGGTGACGGACACGGCCTCGGGGCCGGACGCCGCCGACATGCTGTCCGGATTCCTGCGGCGCCCGCCGGTCCTCGACCCCCTCGACCAGCAGGAACTGCTGGGCTGGTCCGTCGATATCGTGCGCGCCGCCCGCCGCAACGGCTACCTCGCCTCCACCGCCGACGCCATCGCCGTGTACGAGACGTCCATCCTGCTCGCCGGGATGCGCGACCGGGCACGCCCCACCCCGTACGACTTCCAGGACGCGGCCGTCACGTGCATCGAGAAGGACGCCGTGCCCGGTCGGCGCGACGTCGCCCGCCTGGTCGAGATCATGATGGGCGGCGACCGGATCGGGCAGGTCGGCTACGAGTCGTTGCCGCCGCTGGCCCGGGACGTCCACGACCGGCTCGCCCCGCTCGGCCTGAACCTCCAGCAGCGCGGCGTCAAGCGCGCCCTGCTGGACATCAAGTCCGATCCGCGGCTCAAACCGTGCTCGGACACGCTGTGGATGTTGCGCTACCTGCTCCCGCACGGCGCCGCCCGCCCCATCATGGGCGAGCGCAAGCTCGGCGAGCGGCCCGTGCAGGAGTCGTGGGACGTCGCGCTCGGCACCCACCAGCGCGCCCTGATCGAGCTCGGGTACGAGGGCGTCAGCCTCGAACAGGTCATCGAGCAGCGCCTGCGCCGCGAGGCCAACGCCCCTCAGGCGACCGCCGCCGTGGTCCTGCGGACCGTCGAGGACGCCACCCTGTACCTCGGCAGCCGGCGCCTCGCCGACGAACTCGGCACCCGCGCCCTGCAGGTCCTGTCCACCGAGCGCAGCGTCGACGGCGCGCCCGAGGTGCTGCGCCGGGTGCGCGAACTGCTGGCCTTCTACCGCACCGCCGAGCCGGTCCTGCCGGAGTGGATCGAGCAGTTCGCCAAGACCGGGTACGCGCACTACTGCACCCTGCTCCCGACCGCGTTCACCGACGAGACGGCCACGGTGCGCCAGGTCGCGGCGATGCTCGGCTTCCTGTTCAGCATGGAGAGCCTGGCACTGTCCCTGGGCAGCGACCGCACCCAGCTGGAACTCGCCGTCGCCCAGTCCCACCCGGAGGAGCCCTCCAAGGTCGCCCTGCTGTGGGCCGCGCAGGTCCAGCTCGGCCGCCTCTCCCGGCAGGAGCTGCGGGAACGCTGCGACGAGCTGCTCGACAACCCGCTCGTCCTGCCCGCCTACCCCCGCTACCTCAGCGGGCTCCTGCACGCCCTGGAGCCCGTCCCCGGTCTGGTCGACGTCGTCGTGGAAGCGGTCTCCAACGCCTTCGCCCGCCTGCCCGATCCGGTGCTGCTGCCGTGGCTGCCCACGCTCATCACCACGCTGCGCACCAGCGGCCCGGACCTGGCGCCGCTGCTGACCCGCGAGGCCGGACGGGTCTTCCCCGGCCAACTCGCCGCACTGGACGCCTGGGTGCCGCCGTGGCGCGCCCCGACGGACCTCCCTGACCGGCCCGTCCGGCCCGTCCGGCCCGTCCGACCCGCCGCCGACCGGGGGACCGAGCTGCTCGCCGCCCATCCGGCCACCTGCGACGCGCTGGCGGACCTGCTCGGCTGCGACGACGGCTGGACAGCCGAGGAAGCGCCCAGGGGATCGGCGCTGCTCGCCCGGTACCCGGCGACGTCCCACGCGCTGGCGCTGCTGCTCGATCCGGAGTGATCACCCGCGAACTGCCGAGCGGCGACCTCGACCGCGCCCACCGCACCGTCGCCGACCACCTCGGCAGCCGGTCGGAGCGGACGACCCGCCAGCTGACGGAGGCCGCCACCCGCTACGCCGCCGAGCTTGCCGACGACGACCGGGCGGGTGGCGCCGGCGACTGAGACCATGCGGTTCCTGGGGCCCGAGACCCCGGCCCCGGGAACCGGTCACCGTCTCTTCGCCGACGCGGGCTCGAAAGCAGCCGGACGCATCAGCAACGTGGTCGCAGTGATCCGGCACCCTCGATCGAGTCCTACGGCCAGGACCAAAGCGGCAGCTGACGGACGACCGCCACAGGCCGGTGTCGGTGCCGACCAGTGGGGCACCTCTCGGGGGCCGTGCGCGCGACGGGGAAGCCGGCCCGGCCGGCTTCCCACCCCCCCCGGCGTTTCCGGGGACTGGAGTTGACCACTGTTTGACCTTTCGGGACCGCCGAATAGGGTGTTCGCGAGCGTAGGGGGGATTGGGATGACGCGA
>NZ_JBHVFE010000372.1:0-9148 GCF_042801945.1 Kitasatospora sp. NPDC057542 | reverse complement strand
CTACGCCGCACGACCGAGCCGGTGACCATCGCGGGCACCACGATCCCGGCCGGCGAGTTCGTCCAGATCGCGCTGCTCGCCGCCAACCGCGACCCGGCCGTCTTCGCCGACCCCGACCGCTTCGACATCACCCGCCCGGACGCCACCCGACACCTCGCGTTCGGCCACGGCATCCACCATTGCCTCGGCGCACAGCTGGGCCGGCTACAGGCCGAGGTCGCGTTCAGCGAACTGCTGCGCCGCTTCCCGGCCCTGCGTCTGGCCGAACCGGCCGCGGCCGCGCAGTGGCAGGAGAACCCAAGGCACCGGGGACTGCTCAGCCTGCGGGTGCTGCTGCACTGACGACGGCGGGCGGGTAGCGCCGGAGCGCGCGGGCGCTGCGGCGCTACCGTGCGCCCCCACACACAGAGCCAGTGGGCCGGTGGGGGCGCCAAGACCCTCACGCAATCCCTTCGGATGCGGCTCTGGGGGGCGGCGCTGAGCACATCACGTGCTTGGTACGGGTGGCGGCGTACAGGAGCCGACCGGTCAGACCCGGTGGCGCGGGGTGAGCAGTCCGCTCTCGTAGCCGACGATCACCAGCTGGACCCGGTCCCGGGCGTCGAGTTTGTCCAGCAGGTGGCTCAAGTGCGTCTTCACCGTCGCCGCGGAGATGTGCAGTTCCTGCGCGATCTCCGCGTTGGACCGTCCGGCACCCACCAGTTGGAGCACCTGCCGCTCCCGGCCGGTCAGGCCGTCCAGTGCGGGCGGTGGACCCGCGGGTTCGGTGGCCGGGTGGCGGCAGAACTCCGAAATCAGTCGCCGGGTGACGCTCGGCGAGAGCAGGCCCTCCCCCGCGGCCACCACCCGGATCGCGTGCAGCAGTTCGGCGGGCGGGATGTCCTTGAGCAGGAACCCGGCTGCTCCGGCCCGCAGCGCCGCGAAGACGTGCGCGTCCAGGTCGAACATGGTGAGCATCAGGACCCGCACACTCGGGTTCCGCTCACAGATCGTCCGGGTGGCCTCGATGCCGTCCGTGCCGGGCATCCGCACGTCCATCAGCACCACGTCGGGCCGCTGCTCGACCACCAGCTCGATCGCGGCGGCGCCGTCCGCCGCCTCGCCGACCACGGTCAGGCCGGGTTCGGCGTCGATCAGCATCCGGAAGCTGCCGCGCAGCAGCGCCTGGTCGTCCACCACCAGGACGCGGACGGGCTCGGTCACACGGTCCTCCACGCGTTCGTCGTTCCGCCCGGGGGCGGGGCGCCCGCCCGGCCGGTCCGGCGCCCCGGCTCCGGGCGGTTCGTCATGCCGGTCCTGATCAGGGCTCCTCCCCCACGGACGCCGCGGTCCGGTACGGAAGTTCGGCCCGAACGACGAAGCCGCCGCCGGACAGCGGCCCGGCGTCGAACCGTCCGCCGAACAACTCCACCCGCTCCCGCATGCCGATCAGGCCGTGGCCACTCCCGTGCCCGGCCGCCTCGGTGGGACCGTGCCACGTCAGGTACCCGCCGCCGTGGCCGGCCCGACGGGCGGCCCGGGCCGTGACGGCGCCCTCATCGGTCACCTCGATCCGCAACTCCCGCCCGTCAGCGACCAGATCGACCCGGCAACGGGTCGGCCCGGCGTGCTTGAGCACGTTGGTCAGCGCCTCCTGCACCACCCGGTACGCCGAACTCTGCACCCCCTGAGGCAGGTCGGCGGTGCCCTCGGTGCGCAGCTCGGCGGTGAGCCCCGCCGCGGTGGCGCCGGCCACCAGCTCGGGCAGCGCGGCGAGCCCGGGCGCCGGGCGCAGCCCGTCCACCCCGTCGGCCTCCGGCTCGGACTCGCCGGCCCGCAGCACGCTGAGCATCTGCCGCATCTCGGTCAGCGCCGAGCGGCTGGCCGTCTCGATCACCCACAGCGCCTCGCCGGTCCCCTCCGGATGGGTGGCCAACAGGTGATTGGCCACGCCGGCCTTCACCGCGATCACCCCGACGTGGTGAGCCACGATGTCGTGCAACTCCCGGGCGATCCGTAGCCGTTCCTCGGTGACGGCCTCCACGGCGACCCGTCGGGCCGAGCGGGCGGCATGCGCACGCCGCTCGCGGACCGCCCGCCCGAGCACCCAGGCCATCCCGGCCACGGCCAGGCCGGCCAGGTGGAGCACGAGGTCCTGCCCGCCTCCGCTCGGGGAGCCCGAGATCAGGAGCAGCACCAGCACGCCGCCGCTCACCGCCCCGATCACCGGGGTGGGCACCCGCCGGGCCGGGGTGGTGACGGCCACCTGGTAGAGCGCGAGGGCCACACCGAGGAACGGCTCCCGGACGGTGCCGGCCACCGAGGCCACCACCGAGGCCGCCGTGACCACCGCACAGACCGCAGCCGGGCGGGCCCGGCGCAGGGCCAGCGGCAGTCCCATCGCGGCCGCGAGGGCGAGCCGAGCCGACCACCCGCCGTAGGAGCTCCACGCCGGGCCCGGCAACGCCAGGAACAGCGCGGTCAGCACCACCGCCACCAGGCCGTCGACGGCCACCAACTCGCTCCGGCGCAGCGGCCGGACGGCACCGTCACGGTACAGCGTCAGCCAGGTCGGTGGGAGTTGGGCCATGCGCTCACCGTAGCCGCTCGGGCACGACAGTGCCTCAGCCCCGGGAACGACCGCCCGTGGTATGAGAAGGCGCCGGTGGAGCCCGTGGCCTCCGCCGCCCGGTGGAGGCCACGGTTCGGAGCGCCGGCCGATGTGCCGCGGCACCGCTCCGCGGCAGCCTGATGCCGTGATCGAACTACGGCAACTGACCAAGCGCTATCGCGACACGATCGCGATCGACGGGCTCACCTTCACGGTCCGGCCCGGCCGGGTGACGGGCTTCCTGGGCCCGAACGGGGCCGGCAAGTCCACCACCCTGCGCATGATGCTCGGCCTGGACCGCCCCGACAAGGGCCACGTCCGCTACGACGGCAAGGCCTACCACGAGCTACGCGAACCGCTGCGGCACGTCGGCGCGTTGCTGGAGGCCAAGGCGGTGCAGAGCAGCCGCACCGCCTACCACCACCTGCTGTGGCTCGCCCGGACCAGCCGGATCGGCCGCGCCCGGGTCCGCGAGGTGCTCGCCCTGGTGGGCCTGGAGTCCGTCTCCTCCCGCCGGGCCGGCGGCTTCTCGCTCGGCATGGGCCAGCGGCTCGGCATCGCCGCCGCACTGCTCGGCGACCCGCAGGTGCTGCTGCTGGACGAACCGGTCAACGGCCTCGACCCGGAGGGCGTGCGCTGGATCCGCACGCTGCTGCAGGGCCTGGCCGCCGAGGGCCGGACGGTCCTGGTGTCCAGCCACCTGATGAGCGAAATGGCGATCACCGCCGAGCACCTGGTGGTGATCGGGCGCGGCAGGCTGCTCGCCGACACCGGCATGGACGACTTCATCGCCGACAACTGCCGTCCCCAGGTGCTGGTCCGCACCTCGGAGCCGGACCGGCTGCTGGGCGCCCTGACCCGCGCCGGGCTGACGGCGCACCAGGAGGAGCGCGGCGCCGTGGTCGTCGACGGCGCCGAAACGGAGAAGGTGGGTCGGATCGCGGCCGAGGCCGGGCTCGTCCTCGGGGAGCTGGCCACCCGCACGGCCTCCCTGGAGGACGCCTTCCTCCGCCTCACCAGCGACGCCGCCCAGTACCGGGCCGGGGCCTTCACGGGGAGGAACCAGCATGTCCTCTAACGCACCGACGGCCGTGGTCCGGGCCGAACTGACCAAGATCCGGACGGTCCGGTCGACGCTCGTCCCGCTCGTGGTCGCCCTGGTCGTCAGCGTCGGGATCGGCGTGCTGAACGGCGCCTCGGCCCGCTCGGCGATCGACAGGAAGAGCGACCTGCTGCGCTCCGACTTCAATCCGGTGGACGCCGGATTCGTCGGCGTCCAGTTCGGCCAACTGGCCCTGATCGCCTTCGCGGTCCTGCTGGTCTGCGCCGAGTACGGCAGTGGCATGATCCGCACTTCGCTCGCCGCGGTGCCCAGGCGCGGCCTCTTCTACCTCGCCAAGATCACCGCCGCCGGCACGGTGGCCCTGCTGGTGGCCGTCCCGACCGCTTTCCTCGCCTTCCTCGCCTCCCAGACGGCCCTGGGCCCACAAGGCGTCGAGTTGAGCCATCCCGGAGCGCTGCGCGCCGTCCTCGGGGCCTGCCTCTACCTGACCCTGATGTGCCTGTTCTCAGTGGGAGTCGCGACGATGCTGCGCAGTACCGCGCTCGCGCTCTCGCTGCTGTTCGCCTTCGTCTTCGTACTCTCGCCGATCGCCAACGCCGTCCCGGCGCTGCGCACCGCCGCCCGTTACCTGCCCGACCACGCCGGTGCCGAGGTCATGAAGGCCGATCCTGGCCTCAGCCCGGCGACTGGTCTGCTGATCCTCGCGGCCTGGGCAGCGGCGGCCCTGTTGTCCGGCTACCTCACGCTGCGCAGCCAGGACAGCTGACTGATGCTCAAACTCCCTTCGCCTTCGAGGTTGCCTCGGGGGGCGGGCTCCCCGCCCGGTTCCCGTCATGGCGCTCCGCTGCAGGCTGGAGCGCCTCGGGGCCGGTCCGGGTGCGCGCGGTGCGGAGCAGAGTGCCGATGAGGATGGCCGCCCCGGTCATCAGGACGGCGCTGACCGTCGAGGCGATCCGGGTTTCTTGGGCGAAGGCGTCGAAGGCTGCGTTCCGCAGGGTGTCAGCGACGCCCTGCGGGAGGGCTGCGGCGGTCTCGACCGCGCCGCCGAGGGTGCTCCTTGCCGCCTCCAGTTCTTCGGGGGTGAGGTTGTCGGGCGCCTTGGCGGCCAGTTCGGAACGGTAGACGGTGGTGCCGATACTGCCCAGGAGCGCGATGCCCAGTGCGCCGCCGAATTCGGCCGAGGTCTCGGCCATGGCGGAGGCCGCCCCGGCCCGTTCCGGTGGTGCGGCGGACAGGATCACCTCGGTGACGACGGCGGAGACGGCGCCGATGCCGATCGAGACGACGGTCATGCCGCTGACGAGGTGGCCGATTCCCGAATCGGCCCGGAGCAGAGTCAGCACGACGTAGCCGGCGGTGGCCACGAGCAGCCCGGCGGCGATCACGTTGTGTTTGCCGATGCGGGGAGCGATCGCAGTGGCCAGCGCGATCCCCACGGGCATCACGAGGAAGGTGGGCAAGGACCACACGGCCGACTCCAACGGCCCCATGCCCAGGACGAGTTGCATGAACTGCCAGTTGAACAGGCTGAAGCCGACCAGTCCGAACGTCGCCAGCGCGTCGATGAGCAGGGGCACGGTGAACCGGCGTGTGCGGAACAGCTTCATGTCGATCATCGGGTTCGCAGCCGTGTGCTGACGGCGGAGGAATGCCGCCCCCACGGTGACTCCGACGATGCAGCATGCCAGGGGAATCCAACCGAAGCCGTGCTCCGCCACAGCCTTGATGCCGTAGATGACGCCGAGCACGGCCACGAGGGACATGGCGGCGCCGAGCAGGTCGAAACGGCCCGGCTCGGGGTCGCGGTGCTCGGCGAGCAGGAGCGGGCCGAGGATCAGCAGCAGGACCATCACCGGCACGTTGACCAGGAAGACCGATCCCCACCAGAAGTGCTCCAGGAGCAGACCGCCGATGATCGGGCCGAGCACGGCACCGCCCGCGAATCCGGCCGTCCAGATGCCGACCGCGGTGGCCCGCTGCGCGGCGTCGTGGAACATGCTCCGGATCAGGGAGAGGGTGGACGGCGCCAGCGTGGCTCCGGCGATGCCCAGGAGCACGCGGGCCGCGATGAGCGTCCCGGGGCTGGTCGAGCAGGCCGCCAGGACCGAGGCGACGCCGAAGGCCGCGGCGCCCGCGAGGAGCACCCGCCGCCGCCCGAAGCGGTCACCGAGCGTCCCCATGGTGATGAGCAGGCCGGCGAGGAGGAACCCGTAGGAGTCCATGATCCACAGTTGTTCGGAACCGCTCGGGCCGAGGTCCGCCGCCAGGGACGGGAGGGTGATGAACATGACGGACATGTCCATGGACGCGAGCAGGCAGGGCAGCACCAGGACGGCGAGACCGACCCACTCCCTGCTTCCGGCTCTTCCTTCGTGTTCAGTCATGCCCTCTCCTGGTCCGTGCAAGATCCGGATCGGCCGGACCGCTCCGGATGCGTACGTCGTACGCTTCAGCAGATGCAGACTACGCACGCCCAGGAAAGCACGGCAAAGGGTTTTTGACCTGCATTCTTGACGTCGATTCGGGAGCGTTCGTGCCGGCGGTCTAGAATTTCGACACACTTCATGCGTGTGACGAAAAGGAGGATGCCGATGTCCGTGCAGCCGACATGCGTGTCGTGCGGAAGGGCGATGGAGCCTGCGGACCGGGGACGGCCGAGGATCTACTGTTCCCGTGCGTGCCAGGCCAGGGCCTACCGGACACGCAGGGCGGAAACACCGGCCCGCGCCCCGGAGAGCGACGACGGCACGCGGCACCTCACCGTCGAGCGCATCGTGCGGGCGGGGATCGCCGTCGCGGACGCGGAGGGGCTCGACGCGCTGTCGATGCGGCGGGTCGCCATGGAACTCGGCACCGGCACGATGTCCCTGTACCGGCATGTGGCATCCAAGGACGACCTGGTGACCCTGATGGTGGAAGCCGCGATGACCGACGTGCCGTTGCCCGACTCACCCCCACGCGACTGGCGTCACGGCCTCGAACGCGCCGCACACCGCGACTGGGACCTGTACCACCGCCATCCGTGGATCCTGCCGAGAGTCATGGTGACGACCCGCGCGTACTTCAGCCCCGCTCTGGCCGCGGACAGCGAAAGCGCCTTCTCCTCGTTCGACGGGCTCGACCTCGAACCGGCCGACGCCTTCCGGTACATGTTCATGTTCGCCTCCTACGTGCAGGGCGTCGCACTGACCCTCGTGAGCGACGCGGAGGCGGAGCGGCAGTCGAGGACTGCCACGGAAGAGGGACGGGAGGCCCCGGACCGCGCACAGAGCCCGCTGTACGAACCCGGGGCGTATCCCCGGCTGGCCCGCGCCATGCGCGCGGGCGCCGACCCCTGGGACCTCGACGCCCTGTTCGCCGCAGGTCTCGCCGGCGTCCTGGACGGCATCGCAGCCGATCTCGCACGACGCCACACCGACGCTGCTGCAAGGCAGGGGACACGGCCTCACCCGTGATCCGGCGGAGGTCCTGGGCGGTCAACCTGCCGGGATGCCCCTCCGGCGGCGAGCGGGATACGCTGAAAGAGGCCCTGCGTCAAGCCAACACACTTGGGTGGGCATCATGACTGAGACATCACGCAGGAATACCAAGACCAACGACAATGCGCGCCGTCGGATCGCGAGGCCCCTGGTGGCCGCTGTGGTCGCCGCAGGACTCGGTGCGCTCGGCGCCGGGGGTCCGGTGGCCGCACAATCGCACGGGGTCGCCGCGCCCTCGGTGTCGCAGACCGTCCTGACGGCCGTGCCCAAGGCCCCGGCCGCCGGAGCGCAGCAGGTCACCATAGCGAACTACGCGTTCTCGCCCGGCACGCTCACGGTCAGCACGGGCACCACTGTCACCTGGACCAACAACGACACCGACACGCACACGGTGACCAGCAGCGGTTCCGGCCCGCTCGCTTCCGGGATGCTGGGCCAAGGCGCCTCGTACAGCTACACCTTCACCACACCCGGGACATACGCGTACATCTGCTCGATCCACCCCTTCATGCACGGCACGGTCGTGGTGCAGTAGACATCGTGGCGAAGGAGTCCGGCCGAGCGGAATGCCGCGTACCGAGGCCAGCTCTTGACTCCGCTCAACTGTCCGTCACCGCCTGCCGGGGCACGTATCGGGCCGTGACCGATGAGCACTGCGGCTTCCGGGGTGAGTGCCCGTAGCGGGTCCGGGGCCCGGCGATCCGCGGCTGCGCCGTGGGGGCACAAGTGACCGCAAGTGATGCCGCGGGTGCGTCGACGGGGCCCGAGGGTCCCGGCGACGCACCCGCCGGGACGGTGTGTCAGACCACGGCGAGCCGGTCCACCAGCAGCTCCACCCTCCGCTCGGTGTCCTCCGGCGGCAGCCGTCCCGCCCGGGTCAGGGTGGCCAGCCCGTGCAGGGCCGCCCAGAACACCTCGGTGAACAGTGCCGGGTGGACTCCGTCCCCGGCGACCTCGCCGAGGCTTTCCAGCAGGGCCGCGAAGCCGTCCTTCAGCGCCTCCGGGGTGTCCTCGTGCGCGAACGCCAGGCCGCCGTCGAGCTGGAACATGGCGTCGTAGACCGCCGGATTGCGTTCGGCGAAGTCGAGGTAGGCGCGGGCGAGGGCGGTGACCCGGGCGCGGGGGCCGTCCGCGGCGGAGGTCGCGGCCCGCAGCGCCGCGGCCATCTCGGTGGCACCTTCGAGGGCGACGGCGCCGATGATCTCGCGCTTGCCGCGGAAATGGCTGTAGAGGACGGGCTGGCTGTATTCGATGCGCTCGGCGAGCCGGCGGGTGGTGACCGCGTCCCAGCCCTGCTGCTCGGCGAGTTCGCGGGCCGTGGCCACGATGAGGCGCTCACGGTCCGCCCGTTCGCGCTGCTTGCGTTCCTGTACCGACATGATTCGATCCTAGCACCGCTAGACAATCGAGCGTCAGCAGCGCTAGCGTTGCCTCATCGGCTAGCAGCGCTAGATCCCAGGAGGGGTCATCATGCTCAACGCACTCGAGGTCTTCACCACCGTGTCCGTCGGCGTGATGGTGGGGGTGGAGTTCTCCGTCGCCTTCGTCGTCAACCGGATCCTCGACGCACTCCCCGAGGACAGCGGCCAGCTCGGCCGCGCCCACGGGGGCCGGATGCTCGGCGCCGTGATGCCGGTCTGGTACATCTCCTCGCTCGTCCTGGTCGCGGTCTGGGCCGTCGCCGGATGGCACCGCCCCGGCACCGGCCTCGTCGTCACCGCCGCCGCACTGCTGATCCTCAGCGTGATCATGTCGATCCTGCTGCTCGTCCCGATCAACAACCGGGGCAAGACGTGGACCCCCGAGAACCGGCCCGAGGACTGGAAGGAGCAGAGCAACCGCTGGGACCGCTGGCACTACGTCCGCGTCGCCGTCATCATCGCCGCCTTCACGCTGCTGGTCGCCGCCCTCACCTGAGCCCGCGGGGCGAGTACGCCCTGCCCCGCGGCAACCGCGTCCGGGCGGGTGCGCGGACGACCGATGGGCCCGCACTTCGTCCGGCACGGGGACGAAGTG
>NZ_JBHVFE010000371.1:0-9169 GCF_042801945.1 Kitasatospora sp. NPDC057542 | reverse complement strand
GCCGGGAGCCGGAGCGGGGCACGGGCGCCGGGTTCAGCCCCGCAGGACCTCGCCGACCAGGGCGCGGGCCTCGTCCTGGACCCGGGCGAGGTGCTCGTCGCCGTGGAAGGACTCGGCGTAGATCTTGTAGACGTCCTCGGTGCCCGAGGGGCGGGCGGCGAACCAGGCGTTCTCGGTGCAGACCTTGATGCCGCCGATCCGGGCGCCGTTGCCGGGGGCCTCGGCGAGGACGGCGGTGATCTCCTCCCCGGCGATCTTGCCGGCGCCGACCCGTTCCGGGGACAGCCGGGCCAGGCGGGCCTTCTGCTCGCGGTCGGCGGGGGCGTCCACGCGGGCGTAGGAGGGGGCGCCGTGGCGCTTGGTCAGTTCCCGGTAGTGGGCGCTGGGGGTGGCGCCGGTGACGGCGGTGATCTCGGCGGCCAGCAGGGCGAGCAGGATGCCGTCCTTGTCGGTGGTCCACACCCCGCCGTCGCGGCGCAGGAAGGAGGCGCCGGCGCTCTCCTCGCCGCCGAAGCCGATCGAGCCCTCCAGCAGGCCGTCGACGAACCACTTGAAGCCGACCGGGACCTCCACCAGGGTGCGGCCGAGGTCGGCGGCGACGCGGTCGAGCATCGAGGAGGAGACCAGGGTCTTGCCGACACCCGCGTCGCCGGGCCAGTCGGCGCGGTGGCGGTAGAGGTAGTCGACGGCGACCGCCAGGTAGTGGTTGGGGTTCATCAGGCCGCCGTCGGGGGTGACGATGCCGTGGCGGTCGGCGTCCGCGTCGTTGCCGGTGGCGATGGCGTACTCGTCCTTGCGGCCGATGAGGGAGGCCATCGCGGCCGGGGAGGAGCAGTCCATGCGGATCTTCCCGTCCCAGTCCAGCGTCATGAACCGCCACGTCGGGTCGGTCACCGGGTTGACGACGGTCACCTCCAGGCGGTGGGTCTCGGCGATGCGCTGCCAGTAGGCCACCGACGCGCCGCCCAGCGGATCGGCGCCGATGCGCAGGCGCGCCTCGCGCACCGCGTCCAGGTCCAGGACGGAGGGCAGGTCCTCGACGTAGGCGGTGAGGTAGTCGTGGCGCCCGGTGGTGGCGGCGGCCAGCGCCCGCGCGTAGGGGACCTTCTTGACGCCGCGCAGGCCCTCGCGGATCAGCTCGTTGGCGCGGTCCTGGATCCAGCCGGTGGCCTGCGAGCCGGCCGGGCCGCCGCTGGGCGGGTTGTACTTGAAGCCGCCGTCGCGCGGCGGGTTGTGCGAGGGGGTGATCACGATGCCGTCCGCGAGCGCGCGGGGGCTGCGCCGGTTGTGGGCGAGGATCGCGTGCGAGACCGCCGGGGTGGGGGTGTAGCCGTCGGCGGCGTCGATCAGCACCTGCACCCCGTTGGCAGCCAGCACCTCCAGGGCGGTGGCCTTGGCCGGCTCGGACAGGGCGTGGGTGTCGGCGCCCAGGAACACCGGGCCCGCGACGCCCTGTTCGGCCCGGTACTCGCAGATCGCCTGCGTGGTCGCGGCGATGTGGTCCTCGTTGAACGCCGCGTCCAGCGACGAGCCCCGGTGCCCCGAGGTTCCGAACGCCACCCGCTGCCCGGGCTCCTGCGGGTCCGGGTTCAGCGCGTAGTACGCCGTCACCAGCCGCGCCACGTCCACCAGGTCACCGGGCTGCGCCGGCTGCCCGGCCCGTGCGTGTGCCATCCGTCTTCTCCCGCCGAAAGTCGGTAACTCGCGATACGTCCTCGCTCCGCGCTCACCGATCGTAGCCAGAACGCGACCGTGCCCCGAACCGCGCGAACGGTCCGGGGCACCACGAACGGGCGGGCGGCAGGCCTCAGGCGGGCAGCTGCCGGCGGTGGGCGGCCAGCACCTCGGCGGTGGTGGTGGCCAGGAACTCCGTCACCCGGTACTCGGTCAGCCCGGCGCGCACGAACGGGTCGGTGGCCACCAGTGCCTCGATCAGGGCACGGTCCTCGCCGACCGCGAGGATCACCCCGCCGTCGCGCGGCACCTTGCGCCCCGAGGCGAGGAAGGTGCCCGCCGCGTAGTGCGCGTCCAGCCACTCGATGTGCTGCGCCAGCACGGCGTCGATCGACTCCAGGTCGGCGGTGTACGTCAGCTCCAGTACGAACATGCGGCCAGGCTAGACCCCGGGCCCCGACGGGCCGCGTCGCCCCCCGCATCTCCCGCCCCGGGAGGGTGCCGACCCCAATCCTGCCAGCTCGGGCAAGGGTTGCGGTAGGACACAGCACACCATTCTTCCGCCTTGCCGCACGGCACCGCCCGCCCGCAGACTCGTGCGCATCCCCTTCCGCGTCCCGCGCCACCGCCCCGTCCCGGGCGGCCGGCGCGCACGGCGTGCTGCCCGCGGACGGGAGGAACCACACGGACGACGAAGGGGGACGAGGGTATGCGCGTGCACGAGGACCTGGTGCTGAGGGCGCGGGTGCGGCTGCTGAGCCACAACGGGCGGATCCTGCACGGCGAGGAGGGCCTGTGGGTCTACCGGGCACTGTTCACGGTCAGCCCGGCCGCCTACGCCTACAAGCTGGCGTTCGTGCTGCGGGAGGCCGCCGAGGGGCCGCGGGTGGCCCACCTGCCCGAGGCGCGGCGGGCGCTGCTGGCGCAGGCGCAAGCCGCCTGCGCGCACATCCCCGCCCACGCCCCCGCCCACCAGGTGCGGATGTGGGAGTACCCGATGACCGAGCTGCGGCGCATCGAGCAGCAGCTCGGCAGTGCAGGGCAGTAGGTGATCACCCGATGGTTGCGGTACAACAATCCCTATTTGACGACTGATCGGAGAAATTCTGATATGAGCAGGTCAGGAATGTCGCGCCGCACCCTCCTCGCCGGAGCCGGCGCCGGGGCCGTCACCGCCGTCATCGGCTGGAACACCGCCACCACCGCCTGGGCCACCGAAGCCGACACCGCCGACGGCGCCGATGTCGCCCGACTGCCCGCCCTCGACGGCACGGTGACCCTCCAGGGCGACGGCCTGGAACGCTTCTCCACCGACTTCGGACACCTCGTCACCGCCACACCCCGCGCGGTGCTGCGCCCCGGCTCGGTGCGCGACGTGCAGCAGCTGGTGGCCTTCGCCCGCCGCCACCGCATCCCGGTGGCCGTCAACGGCCAGAGCGGCGACCTCGCGCAGCTCGGCGAGGCCGGGCTGGAGTCGCACTCCAGCTACGGCCAGGCCAACCCCCGCGGCGGCATCGCCATCGACGCCCGCGGCCTGTCCAAGGTCGTCTCGGTGCGCCCCGGGCGCGCCGTCGTCGAGGCCGGGGCCACCTGGGCGCAGGTCACCGAGGCGGGCCTGGCGGCCGGCTGGGTGCCGCCGGTGCTCACCGACTACCTCCACCTGACGGTGGGCGGCACGCTGAGCGTCGGCGGCATCGGCGGCGGCGTGCAGCGCCACGGCATGCAGGTCGACAACGTGCTGGAGCTGGACGTGGTGACCGGCACCGGCGAGCTGGTGACCGCCTCCCCCACCCGCAACCGGGAACTGTTCGAGGCGGTGCTGGCCGGCGGCGGCCAGGTCGGCGTCATCGTGCGCGTCACCCTCGCCCTGGTCCGGGTGCGCGAACGCGCCCACGTCTTCTCGCTCCACTACGACGACCTGGACGCCTACCTCGCCGACCAGCAGAAGGTCATGGCCGAACGCCGCTTCGACCTCCAGGTCGGCGACGTGGTGCGCAGCGAGGACGGCACGCGCTGGCGCTACAAGGCGGAGCTGGTGGCGTTCGCGGACGCCGGGCAGGCGGTGGACCGGGCGGCGCTGCTGGCGGGGCTGGGCCCGGTGCGGACGGAGGTGGTGGAGCAGAGCTGGCGGGAGTACGCCTTCCGGGTGGACGGCTTCGCCGGGTACCTGCGCGCGGCCGGGTTCTGGGCGCTGCCCAAGCCGTGGCTGAGCGTGTTCCTGCCGGCGTCCACGGCGCGGGCGTTCATGGCGCGGGCCGCCGAGGTGCTGACGGCCGCCGATCTGGGGGCGGGGCTGCTGCTGTTCTACCCGTACGAGCGCTCGAAGGTGCAGGCGCCGCTGGCGGTGCTGCCCGAGCAGGAGGTGGGCTGGCACTTCGACCTGCTGGCCTTCCCGGGGCCGGGGGCGGACACCGCGGCGATGCTGGAGCGCAACCGGCGCCTGTACGACCTGGCGGTGGAGCTGGGCGGCAAGCGGTACCTGATCGGGGCGGTGCCGGGGATGACGCAGGCGGACTGGCGGCGTCACTACGGGGGGCTGTGGGAGCGGGTGGTGCAGGCCAAGCGCCGCTTCGACCCGGCGGGCATCCTGACGCCGGGGCAGGGCATCCACGTGTCCTGACCTGACCGTCTCTTCCAGGGCCGCCCGCGCCTGCGGGTGGGTGCGGGCGGCCCTGTGGGGGTCAGGTGATCTCCATCTGGGCCATCATGCCCATCGCGGAGTGGTCCAGCAGGTGGCAGTGGTAGGGGTAGCGGCCGCGGTAGGAGTCGAAGGTGGCCTGCAGGCGCACGCTCTCGCCGGGCATCAGGCGCACGGTGTCCTTCAGGCCGGCCTCCTCGGGGCCGGGGGCCGCTCCGTTGCGCTCAAGGACGCGGAACTGCACCAGGTGCAGGTGGAAGTTGTGCGGGATGTCGGTGTTGGCGTTGACCACCGTCCAGATCTCCGAGGTGCCGAAGGCGACGGAGGCGTCCACCCGGGCCGGGTCGTACTGCCGGCCGTCGATCAGGCCGCGCGGGGCCGCGCCCGCCGTGCCCTCCTCGACCTTCAGCACGATGGTGCGCTCGCGGGCCACCGGGCCCAGCGGGGGCAGGGTGCGCAGCCGGTCGGGGACGGCGGAGGGGTCGGGGGCGGGGCGGCCGACGTCGAAGCGCAGGACCTGGCCGATGTGTTCGGCGGGGCCGGGCGGCATGGAGTTGGTGAGCACGACGCTGGTGCCGGGGCGGTAGCGGGAGAAGTCGATGACGACGTCGGCGCGCTCGCCGGGCGAGAGGTCGATGGTGTCGGTGGTGTGGGGGCGTTCCAGCAGGCCGCCGTCGGAGCCGATCTGGGTGATCGGGCCGCCGTCGGCCAGGCGCAGGGAGAAGAAGCGCAGGTTGGAGGAGTTGAGCAGGCGGATGCGGTAGCGGCGGGCGGCGACGTCGACCTTGGGCCAGGGGCGGCCGTTGGCGAGGATGGTGGCGCGGCCGGCCGCGTCGTCCATCCGGTAGACGAGGTTGCCCGAGGAATCGAAGCGGGCGTCGCGCAGCGCGATGGGCAGGTCGTAGCGGCCGGAGGGCAGCGGCAGGGCGGCCTCGGTGGCGTCGGTGAGCAGGTAGGTGCCGGCCAGGCCCCGGTAGACGTGCTCGGACTCCAGGTGGTGGGCGTGGTCGTGGAACCACAGGCTCGCGTGGGGCTGGTCGTTGGGGTAGGTGTAGGTGCGGGTGGCGCCGGCGCCCAGCAGGTTCATCGGGCCGCCGTCGCTGTCCACGGGGACGGCGGAGCCGTGCAGGTGGACGGAGACGGGGTCGTCCAGCAGGTTGGTCTGGCGTACGATCACCGGCCGTCCGGAGCGGGCGCGGATGACGGGGCCGGGGAAGGCGCCGTTGTAGGTGAGGACCTCGGTGCGGTGCCCGGGCAGGATCCGCGCGAAGGAGCGCAGCATGGTCACCGCGTAGGTGTCGGCTCCGTTGTCGGTGGCGACGGGGCTGAGCACCGGGGGCAGCGGCAGGGCGGTGGTGAACTTCTCCACGAGCGAGGGGCCGGCGTCCGGGCCCGGGTCGGGGGCGGCGGCGCCCGCCGGGTGGGCGTGTCCCGCGTCCTGCCCGGCGGCGGCGGTGGTGGAGGCGGCGGAGGCGGCCGGGCGCAGCGTGGTGCGCACGAGCAGGACCCCTCCTCCGGTCGCCAGGGCGGCGCCGATCATCCTGCGTCTGGTCACCATCGCGTCGTTCCTCCCGCGTGAGCTCCCCCGGCCTCGCCCGGACGGGGATGTGGGGCGGCCTTGTCCGGGGGTGATTGCAGCAGCGCCGGCTCACGCCCCGGTGGGGTTTGGCTTGGGCCGTGCGGGAGGTGCCCGGGGCGGTAACGGGGCGGGGTGGTGGGGGCCGGCGGGCGGGGCGGTGGGTGAGCTGCGGGTGTTGCGGGCGCCTTGCGCGCGGTGGCCACCGTGGCTGCGGACGCGGTCGAGGAACGCTCAAGACTCGGCACGCGGTGAACGCTCGTACTCGCCAGGGGCCCGGCGTGCTGCTCACCTGCGCGCCGGTCCCCCTGTTGTCGAAGGACTGAGGGGAAGGGCCGGAGCGTGGACCTGCGGTACTGGCTGCCGAGGGCGGCCGAGGTGGCCGAGCGGTGGGGCGAGCGGTTCGGGCCGCTGGAGCCGCACCCCTCGCACCTGGTGGACGAGGCGGACTTCGCCGCCGCGTTCGAGCGTTTCGCCAAGCGCCTGGAGCACAACTACCCGTTCTTCCATCCGCGTTACGCGGGGCAGATGGTCAAGCCCCCGCACCCGGCGGCGCTGGTGGGCTACCTGACGGCGATGCGTTTCAACCCCAACAACCACGCCTACGAGGGCGGGCCGGCCACCAACGACATGGAGCGCGAGTGCGTCGCGCAGCTGGCCGCCATGTTCCGCCTGCCCGCGCACGTGGGCCACCTGACCAGCAGCGGCACCATCGCCAACCTGGAGGCGCTGTACGTGGCGCGCCAGAGCCACCCCGGCCGCGGCGTCGCCTACAGCAGCCAGGCCCACTACACCCACAGCCGGATGTGTCACGTCCTGGGCGTCAGCGGCCACGCGGTGGCGGCGGACGCCGAGGGCCGGATGGACGCCGGCGCGCTGGAGGAGCTGCTGCGCACCGGGCGGGTGGGCACGGTGGTGGTCACCTGCGGCACCACCGGGCTCGGCGCGGTGGATCCGGTGCACGAGATCCTGCCGCTGGCGCGCCGCTACGGGGCGCGGGTGCACGTGGACGCCGCCTACGGCGGGTTCTTCGCGCTGCTGGCCGCCGACGACGCGCTGGCGGCCTCGCTGGGGGTGGACACCGCGCCGTGGCGGGCGATCGCCGGCTGCGACTCGGTGACCGTCGACCCGCACAAGCACGGCCTCCAGCCGTACGGCTGCGGGGCGGTGCTGTTCGCCGACCCCGGCATCGGGCGCCACTTCGCCCACGACTCCCCGTACACCTACTTCACCGACGCGGAGCTGCACCTGGGCGAGATCAGCCTGGAGTGCTCGCGCGCCGGGGCCTCGGCCGCCGCCCTGTGGCTGACCCTGCAGCTGCTGCCGCTCACCGCGCAGGGCCTGGGCGCGGGGCTGGCCGCGAGCCGGCGCGCCGCCCTGGCCTGGGCCGCCCTGATCGAGGACAGCACCGAGCTGACGCTGTACCAGGAGCCGCAGCTGGACATCGTCACCTACTTCCCCACCGTCGCCGGTGTGCCCGCGCTGTCCGCCGTCGACGCCGCCGGCGAGCGCGTCCTGCGTCAGGGCATGGCCGACGAGCACGACCCGGTGTACCTGAGCGTGCTGCGCGTGGACGCCGCCGACTTCACCCGCCGCCACCCGGGCGTGCGGGCGGACGCGGGCGGGGCGCGGGTGCTGCGCAGCGTGCTGATCAAGCCCGAGGCGCAGGGGTGGGTGGCGCCGCTGCACGCGCGCGTCTGCGCCCTGGCCGCCTCGGCCACGCGCCTTCCTGCCGATGTGCCGGCCGGGCCGCCGGATGTGCCGGTCGACCGGCCGGATGTTCCGGCCGGCCCGCCGGATGTTCCCGTTGACCCGCCTTCCCCTTCGTCCGCCCCCTCGTTCGAGGAGAGTGCCCGTTGACCACCGCCACCGCCCTGCCCGCCGCCGCGGGCACCGCCTTACAGCCCGCCGTACGGCCTGCCGTGCGCCCGGCCCGCCCGGGCGAGGAGAGCGCCCTCGCCGCCGTGCTCGCCGGCGCCTTCGCCGACGACGCGCTGATGCTGTGGGCCTTCCCCGACCCCGAGCACCGCGCGCGCGTCCTGCCCGCCTTCTTCCGCGTCCACGTCGAACAGTGCCTGGCCCACCGGGGCGTGCTGGTCGCCCACCGGGCCACCGCCGACAGCGGCCCGGCCTGCGGCGACGGGCAGCCGCTGGGGGCACTGCTGTTCCTTCCGCCCGGCCTGTGGGAGAACCCTGGCCTTCACGACGGCGCCACCACCGACGCCCTCGCCGAGGCCATCGACGCCCCCGGACACCGGGAGGCGGCCCACCGTCTGGAGGCCATCACCCGCCTGCAGACCCTGCGCCACCCACGCCACCGCTCCCACCACTACCTCGCCTTCGTCGGCGTGCGCCCCGACGCCCGCCGCACCCGCGCCGGCGAGGCCCTGCTGCACGCCTTCCTCACCGAGGTCGACACCGCCGGCCAGGCCGCCTACGCCGAGACCAGCTCCCCGGCCGGCGCCCACCTCCTGGCCGGCGGCGGCTTCACCCGCTTCGGTGAGGCCATCGCCCTGCCCGGCGGCGGCCCCCGTCTGGCCCCGGTCTGGCGGGGGCCCCGTTGACCGCCCCCACCGCCACCGCCACCGCCGTCGCCGGTGCGCTGCGCCTGTACAGCGCCGAGGCCATCGACGCCGGCCACGCCGCCGACCGCCCCGAAGCCGTGGAGACCCTCGCCTGGGCCCGCGCCTTCCTCACCACCTCCCACCCCGACCTCGGCCGCAGCGGCCCGGTCTGCCCCTACACCCAGCCCTCGCTGCGCCGCGGCCTGTTCCACATCGCCGTCGCCGACGGCTCCCCCGGGCGGGACCTTCCCGCCCTGGTGGCCGAACTGCGCGCCCGCTACGACGAGTTGCTCGCCGGCCTTCGGGAGGAGTCGGAGCGCGAGCTGCTCACCGTGCTGCTGGTGCTGCCCCAGCTGGACCGCGAGGACTCCACCGTGCTGGACGAGCTCCAGCGCAAGGCCAAGGACGAGTTCGTCGAACAGGGCCTGATGATCGGCCAGTTCCACCCGGTCTGCGAGGAACCCGGCCTGTGGAACCACTCCTTCAGGCCGCTGCGCTCCCCTGTCCCGCTGCTCGCGGTGCGCAAGCTCCTGGTCTTCGACCTGCCCTTCCTCGCCGGCGACGAGACCCACCTGGACCACTACCTGGCCCGCTTCGCCCCCGAGGTCCCCGCCCGCATCCGCGCCCAGCTGGTCACCAGTGTCCGCGCCCGCCGGCAGGGCGCCGCCGCCTGACCCCCCTCCCCCAGCGCGCGCGGAGCCGGCCGGCGCCCGGCTC